>NZ_JBHIQG010000045.1:0-12671 GCF_042196425.1 Bartonella sp. AD328YNZD
CGATTTCATGCGCGTCCCCTCACCTGCAGCAAGAACAATAGAAAGACAACTTCTAACCATAAAAACACATAAGACTAACGAGAAAATCCAAAAAAATTCATAATATTGTGCCAACGAATATCTTCAATATAACTCAACGAAGGATAATGTTCTAAAAGCCAAAATGAAATATCCTGCATAGAACCTGTTAAAAACAAAATCCCTGTAAGAAGAAGAAAAATACCAATAATTTTTTCAACTTTTCCTAAATGAATACGAAAAGCGCCTAAAAATCGCATAAAACTGCTCGAAAATAAAGCTGCCAACACAAAAGGGACAGCAAGACCTAATGCATAAACTGCTAAGAGAATAGCTCCCTCGCCCACCGTCTCTTTTGTTCCAGCAAGCGTTATAATAGGCCCTAAAATGGGGCCAATACACGGTGTCCAACCAAAGGCAAAAGCTAAACCAATAATATACGCGCCTAAAGGACCAGCAGGTGTTTTATGGGTCTGAAAACGCGCTTCACGAAATAAAAAAGCGATCTTGAAAATCCCCAAAAAATTTAAACCAAAAATAATAATGACAATTCCAGCAGCAAGTGCAAACCAATCACGATAATAACCGATGAATTTCCCAATTGTGCTAGCACTGGCACCTAAAGCAACAAAAACAGTCGTAAACCCAAGAACAAAAGCAATAACAGAAGACAATAAAGTCCACCGTATAAAGACTTTCTCATCACGATTTTCTGAACGAAAATCATCAATACCAATCCCTGCCATATAACACAAATAGGGAGGAACTAACGGCAAAACGCATGGTGACAAAAAAGAGAGTGCCCCAGCAAAAAACACACCAACTGTTGAAACTTCAATCAAAATTCATACCCCATCTCTCATCATAGTTTACCCCCATGAACAACGATCAATCCACATCTTCATCAATTCGTTGCATATTTTGTTCATTCGCCACCACACTTATATCTTCATCATGACCAGAAACGACTGAAAAAACTTTTTGATAAATTTTATCTTTATTTTTAGCAATTGCAATATACTCTCCCTCCGCTAACACGAGTGAAACATACGCACCAACTGTTTCATAAACGATATCACCAGAATCATTGGCAAGAGACCAACTTGTATCTGCAAGTGCTTCTCCTCCTTCTTGTCGGACCAGCTTTAAGACAATTTGAGCGGCCTGATGTTCAAGAGTAGCTTCTGTTATTTTACCAGCATCCACTTGAATATCCGAACGAGCCGTCGCATTAATAGAACCATAATGGGAAGCAACATGGTAGCGGCCAGCTTTTAAACGCACAACTGAGTGGGGTTTAACATTTGATATAATCACTCCCGTATCATCATTTTCTTTTTCATCCTCATAAATGGTAAAACGGAGTTCCTTTTCATTCATTACGCCATTGAGCAATGTTGCATTTAAAATAACACCACCAGCCTTAAGATTAAAGTTTTTTACAAGACTTTGCCCATTTTCTAAACGAATATGGCGCACAGCACTCGTGTGACCAAATGAGACATGAACAAGATAATTTCCTGGTTCGAGATTAAAACGTGCACTTCCCCCCTTATAGGTTGCCACTAATGGTAATTTATTATCAATCCCTAGAATAGGGGCATAAACCCGCCAGACAAGCCCTTTTTCAATATCCGGATGACTATTTGTTAATCGAGCATTCAAAATGAGTTGTGTTTGAGATGCTAAGTTTTCATTTTCCTGCTCTTGAGTCTTTACAATAAAACTCCTTGATTGTCTCTGCTGCTGATTTTGCCCTTCTCCTGCTTCAGAAAAAGCACAGTGACTCCAAGTCAATAAAGCAAGCACCACGCACAACCATACACATCGGTGCACTATTTTTATAAGAATACCCATTTTTGCATTGTTGACCAACATGATCTTTTTTTCAAGAAACAATATCACACAGCCATCATTTTAAATTGAGAAACTTACACCACAACCACATGATGAAACAGCATTGGGATTGTGGACTTGAAAAGACTGCCCCATAAGATCATCAACAAAATCAATCTCAGCTCCTTCCATAAAAGGAAGTGATAGTAAATCAATAAACACAACTGCCCCGTCTTTTTTGAGAACGAGGTCATCTTCACACATTTCAGAAACCAAGTCATATTTATAAGAAAAACCAGAACACCCACCACCTTCAACAGAAATACGTAATGCTATTTTATCGGGTTCACGCAAAAGTATCTGTGCAATTTTTTTGGCAGCAACATCTGAAATTTTCACATTCATTTTATATATCCTTGCATTAAACCATCAAGAAAGAGTATCCTACACTCAAAGAGCAGTTTATTTGTCATAAACCACTCTCAATTTTAAGATGATAATAGACAGCTTGCAATGGATATAGGAAATATCGACTTCAATTACCAATCTCGAGCAGTATACAGTGCTCATCCACAAACAAGCCGTGGTCGATTATACCATGAAACGATGAGCACCACACGCTCACCTTTTCAACGAGATAGAGATCGTATTATCCATTCTAATGCATTTCGACGTCTTAAACATAAAACGCAAGTGTTTATTGCTGATGAAAGCGATCATTATCGTACTCGCCTAACCCATTCCATAGAGGTTTCTCAAATTGCAAGAACATTAGCCCGTGCCCTGTGTCTTGATGAAGACCTTGCCGAAGCCATTGCCCTTGTTCACGACTTTGGACACACACCCTTTGGCCATGCTGGAGAAGATGCTCTTAATGAAGCCATGGTATATTATGGCGGCTTTGATCATAATGCACAAGCATTACGCATTGTAACAAAACTAGAACAGCGCTATGCAAATTTTGATGGACTTAACCTTACATGGGAAACCCTCGAAGGACTTGTAAAGCACAATGGTCCCCTTTTAGGGCCTTACGCGAAGAATAAGGAGGTTCCTATCGATATTTTACAATACAATGTAAAGCAAGATCTTGCACTCGATTGTTTTGCAGGATTAGAAGCGCAATGTGCTGCTATTGCAGATGATATCGCATACAATGCGCATGATATTGATGATGGTCTACGTTCGCAATTTTTAACACTCGATCAATTTGAACATGTTTCACTAACAGCAGCAATATTAAAAGATATAACAGATGAGCATCCCCACCTCGACCAAACGCGTCGCGGTTACACACTTGTACGAAGACAAATAACAACCATGGTTGAAGATGTTATCAAACAGTCACAAAAAAATTTAGCACGCATCAAACCAACAAGCATAAACGATATTCACCAAGCAAAACAAACCATTGTTACCTTTTCACCGACAATGACCGTTTATGAAAAAGAACTAAAAAACTTTTTATTTAAAAATCTTTACTACCATGAACAGGTTCTTAGTCGTCGCAATGCAGCAAAATGCATTGTACAAAAATTATTCAATTGTTATTATGAAAATCCAAATACAATGCCTGAAAGTTGGCAGAGCAAAGCAGTGCACTTAAAAAATCAAGAGTTAGCACGTTTGATTGCTGACTTTCTTTCAGGCATGACAGATCACTACGCTCTACGTGAATATCAGCGTTTATTTGACCATACAGATAATTTCGTTTAATGGCTTTTGGCATCATCATGGAAGCTAAATATGAATATCTTTAAAAAATTCGAAAAAAAAATTAAGAGATCAATTGAATTATCTGATATAAAAGGAAAAAATGGAGAAGATCTAGATTTATCAAAAATCACTGTTGATCCTCCGCGTGATTCCTCCCATGGTCATTTATCAACCAATGCTGCTATGGTGCTTGCAAAATCTATTGGAATCAATCCACGTGCACTTGCAGATAAAATCATAGAACTTCTTAAAAATGATTCCTCTATCGAAAATATAGATGTTGCCGGTCCTGGTTTTATAAACATAAAGCTTACAAAATTATTTTGGCAAGATGCTATAAAATCTATGCTTGAATTAGGCACTTCTTATGGTCGTATTCCAATGGGACAAGGAAAATGCGTCAATGTTGAATATGTCTCAGCAAATCCGACAGGACCAATGCATGTAGGACATTGCCGCGGAGCGGTTGTTGGGGATGTTCTCTCCAATTTGCTACAATTTACGGGCTATAACATTACAAAAGAGTATTATATCAATGATGCGGGTCAACAAATCGAAGTCCTCGCCCATTCGGTACTATTGCGCTATCGTGAAGCTCTTGGGCAAAAAATTAATGAAATTCCAGAAGGACTCTATCCTGGAGAATACTTGATACCATTGGGTCAATCGCTTGCTCAAGAGTTTGGTGACCAACTCCTCACAATGGATAAAGATGAAGCCTTATCTCTTGTGAAAGAACGTGCAATTCATGCAATGATGTCCATGATTCGCGAAGATTTGGCTGCTCTTAATATTTATCATGATATCTTTTTCTCTGAGCGAATGCTTTATGCAGATAATGCACGCGCCATTCGTAACACTATCAACGACCTCACTTTAAATGGTTATATCTACAAAGGAAAACTCCCCCCTCCCAAAGGACAAAACACAGAAGACTGGGAACCAAGCGAACAAACTTTGTTCCGTTCAACAAATGTCGGTGATGACCAAGACCGTGTTTTAGTCAAATCTGACGGTTCTTACACTTATTTTGCTGCTGATGTTGCTTATTTTCGGGATAAATTTAATCGTCATTTTGATGAAATGATTTATATTCTAGGCGCAGACCATGCTGGCTATGTAAAACGACTAGAGGCAATGGCAAAAGCGATTTCTGGTGATAAAGCCAAATTAAGTGTTTTCTTATGTCAATTGGTAAAACTCTTTCGCAACGGTCAACCTGTCCGCATGTCAAAAAGAGCAGGATCATTTGTCACTCTACGGGATGTTGTCGAAGAAGTTGGTCGTGATCCTGTGCGTTTTATGATGTTATACCGTAAGTGTGAAGCGCCTCTTGATTTTGATTTTGCAAAAGTAACAGAACAATCAAAAGATAACCCCATCTTTTACGTACAATATGCAAGTGCACGTTGTCACTCAGTCTTTCGTCAAGCACAAGAAGCGCTTCATATTAAAAGCTTTTCAAATGATACATTGATTACCTATCTTCATCGATTAACAGATGACCATGAAATATTGTTAATACGCAAACTTTCTGAATATCCACGTATCATTGAACAGGCCGTAGTTCATAAGGAACCGCATCGATTAGCGTTTTATCTTTATGACCTTGCCTCCAGCTTTCACACCCATTGGAATAAAGGGAGTGAAAATCTCAATTTACGCTTTATTCAACCCGATGATAAAGAGTTATCCTTTGCAAGATTAGGATTGATACAAGCTGTTATCAATATTTTATCATCAGGGCTTACCATCATAGGAGTCGAAGCACCCATAGAAATGCGTTGAAAAAGTTCTATAAATACATACAATAGGTACTCTATTGATAAACTTTTTCATGTATCCTTGCATGAGAGGGGGAAAATTTATAATTTTAATATAACAAATCAAAATCAACCATTGATTGCACGTAAGTGCAAACCATCATGTGAGAAAAGCTATGAGCGATAACGATCGCAAAAATCTACACGAAACAAAACACGATCATGAACACCATGATCCTTTAGAAAGGCTTACGCGCATTTTTAATCCGCACAAACAAAGCGGAAACCAAAATGGGCAATCTTCTTTAAAAACAGATCGATCAACATCTCACCCCGAAATATCATCCCATGATGATGATTTTGATTTGTCCTTTCTAGAAGAGGAACTTGAAAATAATTTAGCACATGACTTACCGTTTGATGATCAAAAAAAACAATGGGGCTTGCATGCAACCAGCAACGCAAAAGCCTCAGATATTGCACAAGCTGCTTCTTTCAACCATTCAAAACAAAATAATTTATCTGAAGAGAAATATTCTTCATCTAACAATCATGATGAAGAACAAATTTTAGATGCGCTTTCTCCATTACCAATCCCCAAAAATCAATCACATCAACAGAAAACAACAGCAACCAGTGCTGATCCTTTTCTTGAAAAAAGTAATCTTATGTCACAATCAGAATCAGAAAATTTCTTTTTTGATAAATCTGAAAGGCGTGAAAATAAGAGAGAGACACCAGAAGATGTTGAACAAACCAATCGTTTTTCACAAATAAATTCACAACAACCTGAGGCTACGAATATACAAAAAACTTATGATGACAATCAAAACCTCTATGACACTCCTATAAACCATCCCTATAAAATTTCAGCTGATCAAGAAAATTGGATTAAAAAAGATTATCCTGATTCCTCCTCTTCTACAGAGGAAAATGAGTTTTTCTCATCTTCTAATCTTGTGTCAGAAAGACAAAACACTACAAGAAATCAAACAACAAGTACCTTCTCCTCACCTTTAGATTCTCCACCAGTTGATAGACAATCTTATTTAAAGGGAGCTTCACAAGAAGATCATAAAACCAATTATCCCCATTTTTTTGAAGAAAACCCCTCACAACAAGAAACTTATAGCGAAAAAGTTCCGATATATGATGAGGCTCGAGCCCAATACATCAATAACGCCGAAGGTGCGTCTAACCCAAATAGAGAAATTTCATATAATGAAAATAATTTAGATGAGTTTCTTTCCTCATCCCCCTCTTTAAATACAAAACAAACGGATGACTTTTTTACCCATAACTATACGCACAGAGATACTCCCCCTCCCAATGTTGATACTTATAAATTTTCAGAGGAAATCGTAGAAAAAACTGGCCCTATTATGGTTCCAGAAGTTCCGTATGAAGCGCCAGAATATGATGTGCCAACTAATGGTGGTTTAGAAGAAGAATTTGCTGATGTACTCAATGTAGGGAATGTCCCAACGGATAATTTTTCTCAAAAACAACAGAAAAATGAGGTTTTTAGTGAAATTTTTCATCAGTCTATGCAAAATTCAAAAGAAGGTGTTTATATAAACTCTAAAGAACAAAACTCCGACTATTTTTCTTCTGCCAATATGGAATATAATTTTCCCTCTTTTAGCGAGAATTCATCATACACAAGCTCAGATGAGGTTCCCACGCATCCATCAGCTCCTCCTCCCTTAAAAAGTTTTATTTTTGGTAAAACTTTCATTAAAGGTTTTTTTATACTTATTTTAATAGGAATTGGGTTTGCTGGTTATTCTCACTTTTTTATGCCATCACAAAAAAATCAAGAAACGGTCATTATCCACGCTGATAATACGCCTTTTAAATTCAAACCAGAAACAACTGAAACGAAAAATGATGTTGCACATAATTTAGATATCTATAAACAAACAACTGAACAAAATGAGAAACAAGAAAATACACAACAATTTCTTATTGATAACTCTGAACAACCTGAAAATTTAAAAGAATTAAACCCTGAAGAATCTTCAAGCGTTTCCTTATCGTCTTTAAATGAATCTGATGTTGAAGATGCAGTCACAGAAGCCATAAATCATACTATTCCAATGCGAGAAGTACAAACTGTTATTGTCAATCAAGATGGTACAGTTACACTAGCCCCCGCGCATCAAACAAACAGCAAAACTGCTGCTCAATCTGAAGAAAGCATTGATCAAGCTTCTAATGAACTTCAAGATTCGTCCCATGATTCTGATATAAACGACCAAGAAAGAGATCATGATCTCAAAAATAATATTGATAAAATAATCGCAGAAAATAATTCTAGCTCAAATATTGAAGAAAAATTTATCCCAATTCCTTCTCATGCAGAGAGAAATGCACAAGTCGAAACAGAGACTGCATCTCGCCCCACCTCATCAAACAGAGTTGCACCACAAAATTCAGAAAGTTATTATGTACAACTTGCATCTCAACCAACGCATGAGCTAGCTAGAGATTCTTTAAAAAATATGAAATCTAAATTTGGGTTCCTTATCGGTGCCCGTCCTTTAAATATTCAATCCGCTTTTATACCAGGAAAAGGCACTTATTACCGTGTTCGGATTCAAGCGCAAGACCGTAATGAAGCCATAATCCTTTGTGAATCCATTAAAAGTTCTGGTGGAAGCTGCTTCATCACACGCTAAACCAATAATGCAGCGGTTTTAACAACCGTTGCATTATTTATTTCCATACCAGCTCATTACTTATCGAAAACGTTAGAAATTACAATTCCCTCAATCTTTTTCGCTTATGTCTTTGTGCTGACTTTATTCCTTAATCTACGTCGATTTTTGCTCTATCTAAAAGATTATATTTATGAAAAAATCACTCCGTACCCTTATAAGTATAAGGTACAAGGGGAGGCGAATTTAAATCTTTTTTGGGCGTTGTTACGCTTTGGCTTGTTTCTGGGGTATTATAACGCGAACTATGTTCAGGAGATTTTGCAAAAAAAGATCCTAAAAAACCAAAAATAAACCAGATAATAACCATCGCAAGAAGAATAGCAAAAATACCCTTAGCGATTGAAACAGGTTGTTCACGACCTCTTCTTTCTGCGGCCATACGTTCTTCATATGTGTGATAATTTTTATCAATCATAGTGGATTCCTTTTCTCAATTCCCTTACCTTTAAATTTCTAGAAAATATGCATATATGAAATTATTCAGATACTTATTGTGAGAAAACGATAATTATAGACAAAAGTTCCAGCTTACTTCATAAAGTTGAGGAGAAGAGGCAGGGATAGAATTAAAATATCCACCCTACCCTAGCCTTTGAATTCTATAATAAACCCCTTTGTATTCTATAATAAAACATTGACACAAAGGTTTTGTTAATAATAGAGTTATAATTAAAATATTTCATTATTTTTATTAATAAAAATGAAACATACTCAGAAGGTTTTTTATGAAATCTCCCATATCATCGCTTCCCTTTAAAATAGAAAAACACCCATCTCCTCTGTCAGAAGAAAAACGTGAAAAAATTCTACAAAGTCCCGGTTTTGGTCAGTTTTTTACAGATCACATGTGTACTATTCAATGGACTGAAGACAAAGGCTGGCATAATGCCATCATTTCTCAATACAAAGCTTTAGAAATTAATCCTGCAAGTACCGTTTTGCATTACGGACAAGAAATTTTTGAGGGCTTAAAAGCATATCGTGCAAAAGATGGACGCATCTTGCTCTTCCGTCCTGATGCCAATGCACAACGCTTTATAGAATCAGCACAACGGTTAGCGATGCCAGAATTACCAAAAAATATTTTTCTAGATGCCGTTCATCAATTAGTAAAAATTGATCAAAAATGGGTTTCCGACCATCCCAATGCTAGCCTCTATATACGTCCATTTATGTTTGGCAATGAAAGCTTTTTGGGTGTTCGCTCTTCTCAAGAATATCTTTTTTGTATCATAGCCTCTCCAGTTGAATCCTATTTCAAAGGAGAAGAAAAATCTGTCAGCGTTTGGATTGAAACAGATTATAGTCGAGCCGGTCCAGGGGGGACAGGGGCTGCCAAATGTGGTGGAAACTATGCAGCGAGCTTACTTGCACAAAAAAATGCAACTGAAAACAATTGTAGCCAAGTGCTCTTTCTCGATATGGTTGAACATGAATGGATTGAAGAACTTGGTGGTATGAATGTCTGCTTTATTATGGACAATAATACACTCGTAACTCCTCCACTTAATGGAACAATCCTTCCAGGAATAACACGTCATTCGCTCTTAGAATTGGCAAAACAAATAGGATTAGAGATAGAAGAGCGTCCTTATTCCTTTAAATCTCTCCAAGAAGATGCAAAGAGTGGACATCTTAAAGAAGTCTTTGCTTGTGGTACAGCTGCCGTTGTCACATCAATTGGTCGTTTTAAATATAAAGGGGGAGAGTTTATTATTGGAAATGAAACAGTTGGAGAAATTACAAAGCAGCTTCGTACACAATTGGTTGGCCTTCAAAAAGGGGACATAGAAGACAAAAACGGCTGGGTACATTCTATCCAGCTCTCATAATAATGAGATATTTTTATATTTATAACGCTTCCATGAATACATATCTACCTTCATGGAAGCGTACGTGCTCACTAAAAAGTTTCTCTATTTTTTAGCGACTACAAAAAATATTAATCAAATTTTGAATAATCTTTATGCTGTGCTTTAATATTGCGGACTGTTCCCGTATGGGAACGCATTACGAGAGTTTCTGTTTGAATATAGCGAGGCGTGAATTTAACGCCAGAAAGCATATTACCATCTGTCACCCCTGTTGCTGAAAACAAAACATCACCCTTTGCCATTTCTTCCATTGTATAAACCTTATTGGGATCACTAATCCCCATTTTAGCTGCACGAGCAATTTTCTCTTCTGTATCAAGCAGCAAACGACCTTGCATCTGTCCCCCAATGCAGCGCAAAGCAGCAGAAGCTAAGACCCCCTCTGGAGCTCCACCAATCCCCATATAGATATCAATACCTGTTTCTTCTGGATCAGTTGTATCAATAACAGCAGCCACATCTCCATCCCCAATCAAGCGAATCGCTGCTCCTGTTGCTCGTACTTCATCAATCAATTTTTCGTGACGAGGTCTATCCATAATACAAACAGTAATCTGATTAACGGCTACTCCTTTAGCCTTTGCAAGAGCATGGATATTATCGGCAGGACAAGCATCTATATCTACTATTCCCTTTGGATAACCAGGACCAATAGCAATTTTTTTCATATAAACATCAGGAGCATAAAGGAGGTTACCCTTTTCAGCAATTGCAACCACAGCCAAAGAATTGGCAATATTTTTAGCACAAAGTGTTGTTCCCTCTAGTGGATCAAGTGCAATATCGATCGCCAATCCACTTTGAAGACCTACTTTTTCTCCAATATAAAGCATAGGCGCTTCATCCCGCTCACCTTCACCAATCACCACTGTACCATCAATAGGCAATCGATTAAGTTCCTGCCGCATTGCATCTACAGCAGCTTGATCCGCAGCCTTTTCATCGCCACGTCCGCGCCAGCGTGCAGCAGCAACAGCAGCACGTTCAGTAACACGTACCAATTCAAGTGTCAAAATACGATCAAGTCCATTTAAAATCTTCTGAGTTGTGGGCATATGAAAAAATCCTACCGAATGAATACCAGAAAAAATATGAGTCCTTATTAAATACTAAGAATAAAGTTTTTGGCAAAGATGAAAATTTTCCACAAGAGACAAAAGAACTCAAGCTTACCTTTTTGTCATTATCAAGAAAGTTATCAATTCTCTGCCATAGGTTCAATACGAATAAATTGAGATTTTGCAACAAGATGTCCATCTTTTTCAATTTCTGCAAGTGCCTGTCGTACATTCACCTCTGTTGTTTCATGCGTAATTAAAATAATTGTTTTTTCAATTTGATCTTCTACAAAAGATCTTTGAACAATCGACTCCAATGAGATGTGATTATCAGCCATATGCCTTGCGACCGCGGCAAAAACACCAGTACGATCATGAACATTTAAACGAATAAAATAACCACCTGCATGATGCGAAATACGTGCTTTTTTATGAGGAGCAAGTTCTAATGCTGGGCGTCTTAAAACAGGTGCATACTGAAAACCAGAACGTGCTTTTGCTATATCAGCCAAATCACCAATAACGGCTGATGCTGTTGCCTTTCCTCCGGCACCGGGACCAGAAAACAGTAATTCACCTAATAAATCACTTTGAATAGAAAGAGCATTGGTTACACCATTTATCTGTGCAATCATCGAGGATGTTGGTACCATTGTTGGATGAACGCGTTGCTCTATTCCAGAATCCGTTTTTAATGCAACCCCTAAAAGCTTAATCCGATACCCCAATTCATCAGCTGCTCGAATATCAATTTGCGAAATATTATGAATTCCTTCAACATAAACATCATCTAACGAAACAGCAGTTCCAAATGCCAAGCTTGTCAACAAAGCTAATTTATGAGCAGTATCATTTCCCTCAATATCAAAACTTGGATCTGCTTCAGCATACCCAAGTCTCTGTGCATCTGCTAAACAATCTTTAAATGAAAGACCTTCCGTAAACATACGTGTTAATATATAATTACAGGTTCCATTGAGAATACCATAAATTCGCGATATGCGATTACTAACAAGTGATTCTCTCATCGCTTTGATAACAGGAATTCCCCCAGCAACAGCTGCTTCAAAATGAAGAAAAACACCTTTTTTTTCTGCAATTATAGCGAGCTCTACTCCATGTTGAGCAAGAAGAGCTTTATTGGCTGTTACAACATGATGTCCCGCCTCAAGCGCTCTCTTAACAGCGGTATACACCACATCCAATTCACCACCAATTAACTCTACAAAAACATCAATCTCATCAGAAGCAGCCAACTCCACAGGTGAATCAAACCATTTTATACCACTAAGATCAATTCCACGATTGCGGCCTTTATCACGCGCACTAACAGCAACAACTTTGATGAATCGTCCACATTGACAAGCTAAACTATTCGCTTTTTCACATAGAGTTCGAACAACTGAAGTACCAACTGTACCAAGTCCCGCAACACCAACTTTTAAAGCTTCTGCCATTATTAACCACTGATCCCTATCTTCATTGAAAAATCGTTTAAATGATGTGCCAATCAACACAAAAAGTACTTATGTTCATAAAAACAAAAGAAATACCCTGCTCTATTCATTTCATTTTTTCTAATAGAATTATCCCCGCTTGTTCAATCAACATTCCTAAAAATATAATATTTATTGTCTTCAAAGATTTCAGAATCTTTATAAAATATCTAATTCAGAATGAAAA
>NZ_JBHIQG010000046.1:0-12398 GCF_042196425.1 Bartonella sp. AD328YNZD
GATGTTGTACGCATGATAGCACAAGGTGCGGATGCTGTTATGATTGGCCGTGCTTTTGTTTATGCGCTTGCAGCAGCTGGTAAGAAAGGTGTTATGCATCTCCTTGATCTTTTTGCCAACGAAATGCGGGTAGCTATGACACTGACCGGTACTCAGACAATCAAAGATATTACACGCAAGAGTTTAGTGAATACAGATATTTTTAAGCTCTAAAAGCAGTATGTTATGCTGCTTTTAGAGAAAGAAAGTCTTTTTATAGATGAGCATAATTGTGTATTGTACAGATATGTTGACCATAAGCATTAAATAGAAAAGGTAAAACATCTCTTCTATAAAATGACAGGAAATACCCAACCACTACAATAATAAAAAAAGCTTAATAATAATCAACATAGAAAAAACACATATAACTTTGTATTCACTTTGTTAAAAACTCATTCTATGGATAAAAAGGAACAAACGCTGCTATTAAAGGTAAAACAACTGTTGATATAGAAAAAATAGATATAAATAATGCTGTAAGCATTTTTCCCTCCTATATAAAAACATTAAAATATAATATGTTAATTAATTATTTTCCACATTAGCACAAAACACAAATTTATAAACTTCATTTAGTTTTAAATAAATATGGAATAATATTAATTATATTAATATACTAAAATTATTAAAAGTGTCAATATGTATTATTGTAATCTATAATTATAATAAAAAATTGATCTAATAAATAATATATAGATATGATATTTTTTATGTAGTATGTTTTAAGTAATGAAAAAGTGTACTGTCTTTAGAAAAGCTCGTTTACTGTGAGAAAAGCTGCGCGACTTAATAGGTTTACCTATCTTATTTTCTTGCATTCTTAATGATTTATGCTGTTTTTGAACTGGTGAGCATATTAGAGAAAAGTTTAATATTTTGTATATATTATGTCATTTCTAATATTATTTTCGTTATACTTCCTTTATTGATTCCATAATTTGTTAAAAACTTTAGTCAGTTTCCATTATAGATAGGCTTATTTGGTATATTTAATAATACAAATTGGCATTTAATGTTTTGTTCCATAAACAATACAGTCATTACAACTGCAAGCCTTCTATTGATATTATTTTCTTCACAAATAACTACAGATTTATAGCATTTACATAACTCTAACACAGATATATTATCTAAAAATCGAATTATTGCTACGCTTATAACCTTTGATATAATTTTAGAGTTTTTCAGCGGCATCAAAACAAATCTGGCGAGTTTCTCCAGTAGCAAGGAAGAGAATATCTTTTCTCTTTTTTATAACAAAAGCTTCATGAATAGCGATTTTTAAAGCATCATTATGAATATTTTTAACAGCGCGCTTTTCTCAATGTATATAAACGGGTTATAGGATGACTGAGAGTAGAAAAAATTGCAGCTTTTGTTTCTTTATTATTGGCAGAAGTAATGATGTGTATGTTTATAATAGTACAAAGCGAAGAAAAATCAGAAATAGCATGATGTGTAGCTCTCAGTAGCCTATAATGAATACCAGCGCTAATGCCAATCAGTCAAATAGGGATTTCACAAGAAACAACATTTGTTTTTATTTATTTAAGTGCACGTGTTGTCAAAAAACAAGCCAGCGAAACAACAAATGTTTTTTTACAGGAGGCAAGAGCCGCTGCAACGCCGATTAAATTTGGTTTGGCAATTCCAGCTTCTACAATATATTCTAGAGATCATTTTGCAAATTGATCAATTTGTCCAGATATTCTTGAATCCGCCGTAAAAACAGTAATACCCTTATCAAATTGCGCTATTTTATTAAGAATCTTATTAAGATCTTCAAGGTTGAAAAATTTCATAGAAGTTTGTGCTGTCATGATGAGGAGTATACAAACGCATTCTCTCATAAATTGAATTTTTTCTCAATTTCATTGATAGAAATATTATATTTCTCATTTATTGGAACTTTGTGATGTCAGTTTATATCATTTTCCATGGAGGAAATACGACATCTCTTTAGTGTATTCATAAATATGGTTTGTTGGTTTATCTTGATAAAATGAGAGTAATCCTAACCCCCTTTTTAATCTATGTTATATCGTGTCCAATAATTTTTACAATATGGCATCTAAAACTTGTAAATTGATCTGTGAAGAGTTCTGTTTTTATTAAGGCATCTGTTTTATCCGTAATTTGAAACCGATTTCTATCAACAATCGCAATGAGATGGCTGAGTATATAATATGCTGAAAAAAGTGCAGCCTCCCAAACAGATTCCTCTATCATTTTTCTATCGCCAAGAAGCACGAACGCACGGTAGGATTGAAAATTAAGCTGTCCAGAAAAAGTCATATAAATCATGGCTAAGAGAATCCGTATTTTACTCAACTCTAGGGACTTTTTGAGTTACATGTCCAATAAAATCTGAACTAAATTATAAATAAGTATCAAAAAGTTTAGGACCCAAATATCCTATTTCTGATAATATACAATATTTCAACCGTATGTCCTTTACTTTGAATATATCAATCGCGATGGAGATCATAAATACGCATTGGGTTTATTTGAAGAAATATTTGTATAAGATATTATACCAATATAGAAGGGAATTGCCGTTGTATGACCGGATTTTGCTTTTCTAATGAATTCAAGTATTTTAAGATACAGATCAGGAGCATAAATTACATCATGAACATCCGATTTATAGGTTGCATCAGCCATACTCTCCCCCTTTAGAAGAATTACAAAATAATCACTTCAAATTGCAATTGTATGGACTATTTACTCTTTGTCATGAACAAGTCAGCATTGTTATTTTATTGATCAACATTGCAACAGTCCTTATATTTAAATAGATTCATAAAGAGGTATTTTTACTCTTTTCTTTCAGTGTTTTTTACTCACACATTCATCCCGTTTGTGACATGAAAGTGAATAGTTTTGATTGATTTATCATGAACAGATTTGAAATAAGAGAATTTTACGATACTTAAGGTTCTAATTCAATATGAGTAACGCTAAATTATCTATATAAATCAATATTTATCTGTTACAAACTTTCTTTAAAAAAAGCGCGGGAGATTGCAAGATATGACAGTGATATTTTTAAAGAAAGCAATGATCTCATCTTATTTCTGGAACAAATTATCTTAAAACAATAAAGCAATATCTTTAAAGAAGTTGTTTGAGTGATTATTGAAAGTAAAAAAGCTGGGTTAAAAAGCTGGGTTAAAAAGTGAAGGAAAAAATGGTTGTTTTTTTTCACTAGAATTGCCTATTATTTTTCACGAGGGTAGCTTACCTATAGAAAAATTAACAGCCAACATTATTCACAATGCTTTTGCACCACTTTAGCATGAAAAGGCAGCTTCAGTGTGAGAGTATTTACTTTATCTTCAATGTCATTACAGTTAGAAAGCTCAAATAACATCATTCATAAATCTCATAAAAAACCAATACCGTTATTCATGGTACAGTTCCGTGGATTAGTTTTCTCAAGGGTGCCAGATCTCTAGATATTATTTTTATTGAAAGCACCCCCTTTTTTGTATCATCACGTCTTTATACGGCGATAGCGAAGTAATCCATAAAATCCTTTATCATCTTGTTTTGAGAGTATAACAGGGATACCCTTAGAATATATCGATACACTCAATCATTTTATGCAAATATAACCGCTTAAATCCTTTGGTTGTCATTTGAGCACCTTTGTCATTTCAATTAAATCAATGAACCATCAAAGTGCTCTAATCCTTTAAGTGTTGCTGCTTTTAATCTGAATGCCTTCACCTCTTTCAAATTTTTTCATCGAGTAATGTCTCAGAGGAATTGTATTTTTATCATTTTATTTTCTGTTTATGTTTCCAACCACATAAATGTTCACCTTGTTCGTTATGTTTTAGAATATCTCTCGCCAAATTTGGACTAATGACATTGATATCTTATCGATTCAAATAAATGGGCAGCCACCCAATACAAGAAGTTCGTTCATTCGTCACGCAACCAGTTAGAAAGCTTAGTGCGCACATCAGCATCACTTTTCTTGTTAATTTCATTTTCTACCTCAAGCCGTGTTTTCGCTATCTTGAAAGCTTCATTTGTTTGCTTTTGTTTCTCAACTTTTTTCCAAGGAAAAAGGCTTTCACTAAAGCTATAAGAAAAGCTGCTATGATCGCTGACGTCATTGTCAGATATTTTTTTATCCATAAGATCAGAGAGGGTGTTCCTGAAAGCGTTTAGCAATATAGACCATAGCTGTACAAGCTGCTAAAACCATAATACCTGCTAAAACCCATTAAACAGGGCCATTTCCCGCAAAAATCCCTCCAAGCCCTGAAAAAGAACCTATGATTGGTGCAAGAGCTTCTACTTTGCAAATACCTGTTACACCTTCTGATTCTACTACATGATAATTGGGAGCAACGTGAGCTCTTTTTGCCCATAATCCGGCTTCGGCCGCGCGACGATTGACAAGATCTGGGATACGTTTTCCTCCTACTTTTGTCCATTTTTGCAATTCTGCTGGTACCGCTTCATATTCACCTTTATTGAGCTTTTTTAAAAGTGTAGAATTACAAAAGGCTGTTATTCCTACATTATAAGCAAAATGATACTAATGCCGCGAATTGTTCATCGTTTAAAATAACGGTAATGGCTTTTTCAACAACGGCTTCACATTCTCTCAAGTCTTGACGAAAGATTTTTTAAAGCCTCTTTTTCCGTAATTTGCATGTTTTTATGGACAGTTGGTGCACTAGCTGTACTTGTATGTCCATAACAAATTGTCCATACACCACCAGAATCTTTATAGGTTCGTAAACGTAAGCCTTCCAATTGCTTAATCAGTGTAAGCTCTTCTTTTGATATTTTTCGCATTATTCTATCCTATAAAAAACTACAAAAATCAGGATATGAATTCAAAACTTACATTTACTCATTAAAAAAACGAAACATTGAAAGGGTCTCATAACACTAAAATCACTATAATAGGCCCTATAAAAACTCATATCGTTTTTTTGTTGGAACAAAAATTGCGCTAATCACTATTTATTTTTCAGTAATTGATCTCCTCTCTGTTTAAAAGACAAGAACTTTTAATAAACCAAATTTATAATCAACGAAACTCCATTCACAAACTCTAATAGTTGATCTAGAATGATTTAAAGGAATCTTACTTGAAAAAATCAATATTTTCCAATATTTCTAGTGAAGGCAAGTTCTTTTCAATAAAAATAAGAAATGTAATAATGAAAAAATAATAGATATTGGTTTTTAAATAATTATATAATCTATAACTTACGTAGTAGAAATTTTTATAAAAAAAGAGATATTATAATCAAGCGTTATACATCTACCAATTATCTTAGATAACAACAATACTTAACACATAATATATTATACATGTTTAATCAAAAAAGCTATAGTTAATTTAATTATGCTTTATTTTTTTCTCTAATTGCTTAATTTACTTAAAAACATACCTTTATGAAGGATGTGAAATAAACTATTACATAAAACATAATGAATATTTTCTCCCTCTCTTAGTAGTCTATTTCTAACTGAAACAATATATCATTAGAGCATATTCAACATATAGACCAATGCTATTTGATAGTTTTGTAAAGAATATTGTCTTGTAATAAACTTGAACGATGAGTTCCGTTTCATGTATTTTCTTTTTCATATGAATAACGCCTTCGTCTTCTTCATATGAAGTGTTTTGTGGAGCGTGCGGGGACAATGGTGGCATCTTTGTCTGGTGTTGTATTGGCTACCTTTTCGCAACATCTTAAACAAATCAATCAAGCTGTTGAAATCTTTTTAGGAGCAATAGCAGAAGAGACGCAAAGAATTTTGACGAAATCCGCTTGAAGTTATGGGGAGGCTTTGTCCTCCCAGCATTTCCACTCATTTATGTAATATAAAAAAAGAAAAATAAGGAAAAAGTCCTTCACTAAAGCTAAATGAGATGATTTTTAATAATAGCGATAGATATATCGCAACCATGAATGTGCACAGCTTTTTAGTGTATCCACAACAATAATTCGCAACTTGGTTCTTCAAGGACTATATCCAAAACCGTATAGGATAGGTAAAGCAGTGAAGTGTAAAAAAAGAGATTTTAGCACGTACTTTAAAGAAAAAATATGGGATAAATGAGAGCAAATTAGATAAAATTATTCTAGTGTGACAAGTATGTGGAAAGAGGTGAAATTAGGGGGATTATTTATTAATTGGTTATTTTTATGCACAATTTTTACCATTAAATGCTCGTTTTTTCAAATTAGATTTTGTCATCTAAAATTGTAAAAATTACCGAAAATCAAAAAAAGAGCGTTTCAATGGTAAAATAAGAGAAAGCTTTGAAAGGTTTTTGAAAATGCTTTGAAAGCCCAGAAAATCATCTTTGAAGACCCTGTGAGAAAAATTAAACAAAAAGTGAAGTCTTGCATCAAAATCAACGCCAAATGATCCAAAAAGCAAAAAAGATTTTCATTTGTTGGTGATTATCTATTTTTTGATGAAATATATAATTATAAATCAAATGGTTGTATAATTTTCATGTAAAAAGTCTTCCACTTTCATTTTGCATATTAGGGGAATTAAGCCGCGTTTTGTGTCGTTTGTAGATGTGCATTTTCAGTCTCTATTTGACACTTTAAATGCAATTTTAGAAGAGGCAAAGTAAGCTTTACTTCTTCCATATCGTTGATGTTTTGAACACGCTCTTGCAACTTTCTATAAAGCTCTGCCACTCATTCTGCGAATGCAAGATGACGACAGAAGAGAGTAGCATTGTCCTGAAAGAGTTTATACCAATTTTTACAGGAAATGCTTTGGTACGAGCGGGTTGGGGGAAATGAGACGCCGAGAAGACAAGATCATTTGCTTGGATATCGGCTTTAAAAGGCTATCAATTTAGCATAGGAGAATTTTACATAAAAATGCAATAAAATTAGTGGGTTGAATCAATTTATTTTTATATAAATTCCTTTAGAATTCACACTTTTATGCATGATTCAATTGACCATTTTTTATAAAAGATTGCCGTGTATAGAACAGACTATAAAAGCAAATTATGATGCAAACATTATAATGCATGTAAACGTTCAAATGGAATGAAAAGCAGCTATCATGTTAACAGTTCATGATACGTTTTTATCACAAAAATTCGATAGTTGCTGTGTCACTGTTCAGTATTGTATTATTTTGACAAATGCTTTTTTTTGATTGTATTAGAAAGTTTAAAGAGAGGCTATGTTAGGATATAAAATGTTTTGTTCAGTTTTTTTGAAAAATAGTGAAAAATATGGACCCCTTTGTGTTGGTTTTGATCCGAGTTATAAAGTTTTGCAATCATGGAATTTAAGCTGTGATTATAAAGGTCTAAAAGATTTTTGTAATATTCTCTTAACAGCTGTTGTGGGCAAAGTGGGGATAATAAAGCCGCAAGCCGCATTTTTTGAGTTATATGGGGCGGAAGGGCTTCAAGCTTTGGAAGAACTCATTGAAAATGCGCACGAACAAGGTTTATTAGTTCTCGTTGATGCAAAAAGAGGAGATATTGGTTCTACCGCTGAAGCTTATGGTAAAGCTTGGCTTGGCCCCAATAGTCCATTCAAAGCGGATGCCATAACCGTCAATCCTTTTTTAGGATTTGATGCTCTCATTCCTTTGATAAAGATTGCAGAAGAAACAAAAACAGCCGTTTTTATGGTTGTTCAGTCTTCTAATCCAGAGGGAAAGCAAATTCGAAATGCGCGCATTGGTGATCAAACTGTTTCGGTTCATTTGGCGCAGCGTATTTTTGAATATAATAACCAATCTTTAAGTCAGTCTCATCAGGTTGGCCCTATCGGGGCAGTTATTGGAGCAACATTGGGTCATGAAGCAAAAGATACAATCGAACAGTTAGAAAATAGCTTGTTTCTCGTTCCTGGCATTGGTGCTCAAGGGGGAACGATAACACAATTAACTCAACAGTTTCCTCAAAGGTTATGGCAAAATATTATTCCTTCAATTTCAAGATCGATTACAGAAGCGGGCCGAAATAGTGTTAATTTAAAAAGTGTCATTCATAACTTTGCTGAGCAATCTAAAAATACACTTCTGTCTTAATTTTTTTGCTAAGCCATCAAAGAGAGAAAGCTCTTATAAAGAAGGGGAGGCTTATCAAATTTTAAGGAAGACACTGCTTTCAAGAAGTGACTTTGCTTTATCTCAAAGCCAAGAGTTGCTTTTTATCTTCTCAAAAAGAGGCACAATATATTTCTCATTTTCTGTTGGAATTGGGGGATCAAATACCTAAGTCAAGTGTTTGAAGAAAATGCAGAAACTTTGGAAAATATATGAATAATTGTTTTAAGGAGACAAGATAGGCAAGAAAATATAAAAAGGACGCTAACCGTGCTAAAATGAGGCTTAAGAGAATTTAGAGAGTGTTTTCGTTTTATGGCTCTGATTCCTTTAAAGGGAAATTCTTTTAGACTATTGCCTGATAAGGGTAGTGCTTTTGTAAAATAAAAACCTCTAACATGTTGTTAAAAGCTTCTAGGTTGATAAAGTCATTGCAGCGTTTGTTTCTATGGGATAATGGTTATCTGTGAACACATATTGTTGCTAGAGAATAACATGTCATTGAAAAAAGAAAAAACCAAAGCTCGTTTACCGCGTGGTTTTGTTGATCGCACAAGTGCACAATTGTATGCAACTGAAACCATGATTGCGCAAATTCGTGAAGTCTATGAACTTTACGGTTTTGAAGCGCTTGAAACACCAATTTTTGAATATACGGATGTGTTGGGGAAATTTTTACCTGATTCAGATCGTCCCAATGCAGGGGTTTTTTCGCTACAAGATGATGATGAACAATGGATGTCTTTGCGCTATGATCTGACTGCTCCTCTTGCCCGTTATTTTGCTGAAAATTTTGAAACGTTACCAAAACCTTATCGCAGTTATCGGTTGGGGTTTGTTTTTCGCAATGAAAAGCCTGGACCGGGGCGGTTTCGGCAATTTATGCAATTTGATGCTGATATTGTTGGAACACCAACCGTTGCGGCAGATGCTGAGATTTGCATGATGGCAGCGGATAGTTTGGAAAAATTAGGAATTCAGCAACATGATTATGCCATTCGTTTGAATAACCGAAAAATTCTGGAAAGTGTTTTGCAGTTGATTGGTTTAGATGAAGGAGAGCAGATTGAAAAGCGCTTAACTGTCTTAAGAGCAATGGATAAGCTTGATAAATTTGGTCCTGAAGGCGTACGGTTGCTTTTAGGTAAGGGGCGTTTGGATGACAGTGGTGATTTTACAAAAGGGGCTGAGCTTAAGGATAAAGAGATTGAGTGTATTCTTTCCTTACTCACGGTAAATGCAAAAACAGCAGAAGAAACGCTTGATGCTCTCAGACAAGTTGTTGGTCAGAGTACTCAAGGGCTAGAAGGGGTTCGCGAGCTTGAAGAAATGCAAGCAATCTTTGCCGCTAATGGTTATCATAATCGCATTAAAATTGACCCTTCGGTGGTCCGCGGATTGGAATATTATACGGGGCCTGTTTTTGAGGCGGCATTGCTTTTTGATGTTTTCAATGATGATGGGCAAAAAGTTGTTTTTGGCTCTGTTGGTGGGGGCGGGCGCTATGATGGGTTGGTCGCGCGTTTTCGTGGAGAAAATATTCCGGCAACAGGTTTTTCAATGGGAGTTTCACGTTTGATCGCTGCTTTGCAAAACCTTGGAAAATTGCCGGTAAAAAATACTCTTGGACCCGTTGTGGTGCTGATGATGGATAAAGAGCCAGAAGCTGTTGCGCGCTATCAAAAAATGGTGATGAAATTGCGAAATGCGGGAATTTGTGCTGAACTCTATTTGGGAGTATCGGGAATTAAAGCGCAGATGAAATATGCAGATCGTCGCCAAGCTCCTTGTGTGGTTATCCAAGGTTCACAAGAACGTGAGAGTGGAAAAATACAGATCAAAGATTTGATTGAAGGGGCGCGTTTGTCTCATGAAATTAAGGATAATCAAACATGGCGTGAAAGCCGCCCTGCGCAAGTGATGATTGATGAAGAGCAATTGGTTCAAACAGTACAAGATATTTTGGCAGCCCAAAAAGGGGCATGGTAAAAGTTTTGTGAAAGCGATTGTGGGGAAAAGTTTGAAATTTTCTTCTTCAATTTTCAGAATTTGTCTTTTACTTGTTTAGATATTCTTATCTTTATCTTGATGACGGTCGTGTTCTTTTCATAACAGCTTATACAGCTTCGCGTGGCTTTTTTGAAATTGTTAAAAGGTTTGGAGTGCTTAGTGAAAACAATGATATTAAACGCATTAAAAAAGAAAAAAAATGGTATTTAATTAAAACCTTAGGAACAGAAAAAAATACACTGGATAATTAAAAAAACAGCTCTCCGCTCTCGATAGAGGTTTGTAATAGGAGCTACATTGGGTGATTCAATAAAAAATAAAAGCGAACGATAAAATTAAAATAGATGTAATTAAATATGAAAACTCACATTTTAGGACTTCTTTAGGTACCTAATTAATGGATGAATGCGTCTCTTCTGGACTTGTGAATACTGAAAGTGTTGGAGGAATTCGCAGAGAATTAAAAAAATGACAAGCAGAAAAAAGAGAAATTTTCTGTTTGTCTGTACAATTTTAATGAATTAATACCTAATAAATCATTTCATTTTAACGCATATCTAAAAACTGAAAAGCAACAAATTGCGTTATTTTTTAAGTTCGTATGGCATAAAAAGAAAATTCTTTTAAAAGGTAAAAACATTTTGTATTCAATAAAATGAATGTTTTTGAAGGCGATAAAATGCATTTTTTTGAGGGTTTGATGGGAACATCTTCGTGAAGAAAAACACTGGAAAGTGAAGTGCTTGAGGACTTGCGCAACTATGTTTAGAAAAATTGATGACCAATAGGTTTATAAAAATCCATTAGTCTATAGAAATATTGATCATTCATATAGATTTAATTTTTGAATTCTCATTTGCTGGTATCATATTTTCTACTGTTTTATTGTCAACAGTCTGCAATCTCACATCCATGAGAGATGAAAGAGATCTCAAAAGTTTTATTTTAGAAGATTTTTTTAGTTTCAGAAACAACGAATAACTTAAATCAGACAATTTTTAAAGGGAAAATATGAGAGGCATTATAAGAAATTATAGTGACAACCATTTGAAATTATTCATTTATTATAACAAATAAATTTTTTACGGAGAAATGAAAATGGCCAAATATGATTTTACAGTGTTACATGAAAGAAATCCCTTTATTTTGAAAAAACCTGAAGAGATTGGAAAGTCATTTAAACTTCCTCCTTCAAATTTTGGATTTGAAGATCTTCCGCAAATCACTTTTTCAGGCGCCTCGTCGTGTCGACGTATGATTTTTGCACTATCATTTAGTGGTATGAAAGCTTTTTTTGTGATGTTGTGGCAAGTAGGGAAAATGTCAGATGAAGATGATGTGGATTTATGGTTTGATCAGATAACATTGGATCATGATATTCTTGAGGAATTTTTGACTTGCGATCTTTCAACTCAAGAACCAGAATATCTTAATTTTGAAAGTTTTAAAGAAGGTATCAAAGAATTAGAAAAGAATAAAATTGTAGCGAAGGGGACAAAAAGAGATTGTTATTTCATCAATCCAGATATTTTTGGTCTTCCTGAATGTGATGAAGATTTTGAGCTCGATGAAGAGGAAGAGATAGAAGAGGAAGAAATGAAAACACACTTTATGGTAGAATATCCAAATAAACGACTTCTTTAACCGTTTTTCTCTTAGAGAAAAATAAAAGCTTAGAATAAATTGCTATGAGAACAGCAATGAGTCTGTTTATGGTATGTGAATTGGAATGTTTACGGGATCTGTTTTGATTCAATTCTTTTCCTCAACGGTTATTTATCCAGAGCAGTTTTTATGCTATATTCGATTAGTTTTATGAGACATAACTCAATTTCAAGTGTGTGCCTTTTTAAATAAATGTTTGATCTGTATTTTTTCTTTTGATGCTTTTGTGAACCTTGGATTATTAATGCCTTGGCATTCGGGAGCGCTTACGAGAAGCATTTTTAGTGCTTTAAGCGTATTTTTACCTACACGCCACACCCGCTTATGACGTGCAAACAAGTAATCATAATTGATTCAGTAGAGAAAAATTTGAAATAAAGGAATATTACGATATTCAAGGGGCTAATTCAAATTGAAAAACGCTATGTAAATTAAAATGTCGAATAGATGTTTCAAGAGATACAAAAAACACAAATCCCCTCTCTAAAAGGAATTTGTGTCGTAGAATTTAAATATATAACTTTTGGTTGGAATTAGCTTTTCAAGGCTTTTAAAACATTTTGTGGTGAAGAAACTTCGTAAGGATCTGTTGCACAATTATC
>NZ_JBHIQG010000047.1:0-12351 GCF_042196425.1 Bartonella sp. AD328YNZD
AAAAAATTTTTCTTATAAATATATTTCTTACACATAGATATGCCTTTAGTATTTGGTATGCTTTGATGCTTACTTCACTCCCCTGATGGCGCAAGTACCCAACCAACTTTTATATCATTATGTTTTTATTGTAAACAACAAAACAAATTATATTATGGTGTTTTCTATAATTTGGATTTTTATTTCAGAAAAGCTTTTTTCGATGATTATGAAAAGCAGTAAAAAATGAACTGCATAAAATCTAGTTTGGTAAGTTTATACTAAAAACACTATGAAGCATGATCTGCGAAAGAAGCACGATATTTAAAAATTGTCTATTAAAGATAATCTTTATAAAAGCTTTATAGCGTTGTGATGGGAGATATTGTTTTATGCATTCACCAAAATTTCAGCAGATATTTCTTTAATATGGAAGAAGAAATGAAGGGCGATGTTCACAGGCTTTCTTTAAAGAGATATGTTTTAAGACACCAAAGACCATTTCGCGATGGTGTCCATGAATGCTATAATGGTAAAGCCCTTAAGCCCCATTATCTTAACGCTTAATAAAAGAGCAAACCGGCATCAACACACACTTTACCGGTTCCTAATGTTGCCAGACAGCCCTTGGCACTTGAGGTGGTTCATTATAGGCATTTTTAGGCCTTCCTTATATAATTTTGGTCCACATGCTTGCTCCACTTAGGACATGCAAGAAAAATTTGATTGATTCAGTATAGAACAGGTTTGAAATAATAAAAATTAGGATATTCGAGACTCTCATTTAACATGCAAAATGAATAATTATTTTTATAAATCAATGTATCGTCATTTGTTTTACGATGTCGGGTCGCTTTGTGCTAGAATCAGTGTTAAGAAATGCTTTGAGTAAGTAAAAATTTCGTAATCTTTCATTCTTATTATTAAATAGGTGTTGCTTGATATTCGTTTTTTATGGTTTTATTCTACATAGCTAGTCAGTGTTTATTTATAGGTATAATACTTTGATTTATAATGATAATATAGTGTTATTCACCTTGAATGAGAGTCCTGAATATCGTAAGATTCTCTCATTTCAAATCTCCTTATATTGAAGCAATCAAGTTTTTCTTGCATGTCCTAAGTGGAGCAAGCATGTGGACCAAAATTATATAAAAAAGGACTAAAAATGGCTCTTAATGAACCGTTTCAAGGGCCAAGGGCTGCCCCGCAACATCCACGAGCTGGGAATGTAGTGTGATGGTGCTGGCTTGTTACTTCACAAGTGTAAAGATGGAAGTGTTCAATGGCTTTATCGTTATACCCTTCACGGACACTGCCGTGAAATGGGCTTGGGTGCTTTGAGAGATGTCTCTTTAAAGAAAGCCTGTGAATGTGCAATGCAAGTGTATTTGGTGTGGCGTGTTCTGTTTTATAGGAGAGGTGTGCCCCCCTTAAAGAACGTGAAAAACAAAAGCGTGAAGCAATGTGTAATCTCCATTATTAAAAAGACATCGCTCTAGATGCTTTTGAAAGCTGTAAAGCTGAACTAAAAAGAGATGAGAAAGATGGGAACAGATTTTTACTTTACCCCTTCATATTCTTCCAAAATTAGGCTGTCTGCTCGTTTCAGAGATTACACAAACAGAGATATACGCAATACCCTTTCCACTATTGGGCATATAAAAACTGGAGCAGCTCGTGGTGTACTGAATCGTCTTAATATTTCTCTTAAACATGCAGTTGCTTTGGGGCTGAATGTTGATTTACAGACAATAGAAAAAACAAAAGCTCTCTTAGGAAAACAACGCCATAAAACCATCAATATACTGGAAAGATGGTTCGGCTTTTTATAAAACGCTTTGTCAAAAAACAACTATGGCACATTTGGCTTTGCGTTTACTTATTAGGTACATTCTTTCTTATAATATAGCCATTGGTAAGCTTGAAAGAGTTTTCTGTCATTTTCCCATAAGCTTGTATAAGCAAAAGTCCACCTGTACTTAAAGGATTAGAAGCATTTTTTACAATACTTACATCTTTTAAATTGCTTTAAAGCTTAAGTTAATGTGAAAAAACGCTTCTTAAAGAAATATCTTTCAAGGTATGTTACACCCATTTTGCGCCGACGCTCGTGAATAGTATAATGGTAAATTCATTGAGCACTCCCATCTTTACGCTTGTGAATAAACACACACGCCCCTTTACGCTTGATAAAAAAGCAAGCTCATGAGACACTTTGCAAGCTCCCAATGTTGCAGACAGCCTTGGTATTTGAGACAGTATATAAAAGGGCTTTTTAGTCTTGTCTTAACAGTTTTTTATCCACATGATCACCTGCTTGTGACGTTGCAAGAGATATGGTTTTGATTGATTCAACATGGAACAAGGTTTGTAATGAGGGGATCTTACGGTCTTTAGGGCTCTCATTCAACATGCAAAACAATGAACATTCTTTATAAATCAATGAATTGCATTATACTTTATAATAGTTGTGTCGTTTAGTAATTCGATTCACTGTTAGTTTCCTCAGTTTATACTAAAGTAGAAGCATTTTTAGAGACAGCAGGCCGATTTGTATTGCCATTTTCTCGTTATTGTTAAATGTTTATTGATGATTTTTTCACCATCTGTTGCATGAAGTGTCTCATAAGTTTTGTTGGATATGTTTTTTGCACCATGAGTTTCAAGGAACTTAGTTTCTGCTTTATGGGTAGAAAATAGTAAAATTGTTACAGCTGCTGTGCACGATAGAATATTTTTTATATAAAAATATTTCTTAGCTTCTATTTATGACTTAAAAAATAATAATATCGAGTTATATTTATTTTTTTAATAAAAATAACTTATAAAGTTAAATTTATAGATTTTATATTTTAATTATAAATTAATTATGAAATGAAAAATTATTTAAAGATATTATTATTTTTATAAAATTTAATAGCTTTACGACTTACCCCATTATTAGAGAAATAGGGTTATGCGTTAAAAAATAGAGAAAACAGAATAACTAAGTACTGCTTTTACAGTATCATTTTAAGATTGATAACATCATATTGTGCTTAAAAATCACTCCTATTATACTGGTTTTAGCAGTTTTTCTATCGTTTTATTTTCTCTTAGTTCTCTTAGTAAGATGAGCTTGGTAGATGAGAGGGATAAATATTCTCAAAACTGTTTGCCTAAAAGAACAGTACATGGAAATCTAAATGAATCCTTATAGGTGGTGTTAAGTTAATTGATTGAACAAACAAGAGGATAAACATATCAAGGGTATGAATAAAGAACTTCTTTTATCATTATCTTTTCCAATGTTGTTTCCTTTATATTATCTAAAAATACACTTTTTTAGTTTTATGGGAAAATTTGATAACAAAATGTGCTATGCGACTCGTGTAAAGAGAGAGAAAAAGCGTATTTAAGTGAAAAAGAAAACCCTTCAGGAAAAAAATAGATTTTATATAAAAAAGGCAGCATATTATACTGCCTTTTTGTTAAATTTAATAGAATGAATAAACTGTTTTTGCAGTTTTGATTTAAAACTGATAGCGTATTCCTCCTGAAAAGCTTGCTCCAGATATACCCGTTTTTTGCAGTTTTTGTTGATAACTGACATCACCATGAAGTGAGAGATTTTGAGAAAGTTGTGCATTGATGCCAACGTCACCTTCGAGAGAGGTTCCTGTAGGATCAAGATCAAAGTCTCTGCCACTCTGGATGGTACTATCATCACCAAATGTTTTGAGAAGGTTTACTTTTCCATAGAAAGAAAGAGGAAGGTTGTTTTGAGTGGAGACAGTTTTTGTTATACGTCCACCAATTCGCGCCAACCATTGGGAAGGGTTTTTCATATCAATTTTTAAGTTATCGACATCTACAAGAGTGTCAAACATTAAATGTTGATAAACCAGCTGTGTTTGTGGTTCGAATGTGACGCCTTCAAGACCTGTTACAAATTGTTTATCGATAGTGGCAGAAACACTCAGTGCTTTTGCATTTTTTAATTTTGCGGTGTTTCCTCTGATGGCATTGGCGATATTTCCTTTTAGGATGCCATAGGATAAAAGTGTATCAATGTAGAAACCACTGTTATGTTACACGCTTCCATAGGTAGTAACGGCCCATTTATCCAACGTGCTTTTAGCTGCATCTTCCATATCTTTTGGAGTGAAAGAGAGGCGTCCATAGGTTCCTCCTAGTCCCAGATGTGTTGTGGTGTTTTGCCCTTCTAAGGTTGCCAATGCAACACCGGCTTGGAGAGAAGCATAGCGAATATTAGCGCTATACCCGTATTCCAGAGGACTGCGCTTGGAAGATAAGGTTGCTGTATTCTCATAGGTGTATAAGAAGAATGCGTTCTTTATCCCTTCTTCTTTTCCTATGGTTGATACTCTCATGCTGGCTAAAAACTCGTTTTGTTTAGCTATATCGGTTAATCCAGTGTGAAAGAGAGCATTCGGCATAACGATATAGCTTGCTGTTTGTGGAACAAGTTTTTCTACAGTTGAATAAGGGTCAAGAAAGTCTTTGTGTAAGCGGAAATCCCAGAAATTTTCATTCTTTTCATCAAAGAGATTTTGGTCAATATTGGCTTTACCATGGCTTGACTCTGGGCCATAGGCAGTCAGCGTATATTTATAAGGCAAATGATTTTTTGTGGTATAGCCATTGACGAGTTTGAAAGAGTCTTTCTGTGCTTTTCCTGAAACTTGGATGAGCGCAAGTCCACCTGTATTCGAAGGATTAGAAGCATTTACTACGCTATTTCTATCCCCTGAATCGCTTTTAATATAAACTGTTGTAGAGCCTGAAACATCACCGTAAATGAGAAGTCTATCGGTTCTTTGATCCGCACTTGCAAGACCATCACTCCAAGCAGTGTTGAAGTAAATCTTTGCATCTCCTGTTGCGTTGTAGACCACTTGCGTGTCTGGTTTTACCAGAGCCTATATGCAATGTGTGATAATGATAGTCTACCAGTCCATCAAAAACAATAGAACTGTTATTAAGATTAAGTACAGAAACATCAGAACGTGATCTTTGAGCGATATCAACGAGTTCTCCATTTTCATTGAGTTCTGTTACGCTTGTTTTTACGATCCATTTTGTTTGATTTTGTAGATCTTGTTTGATTTTGTAGATCAAAATGTACATTTCTGTCTTTAGCAATTTTTGCTCTGCCTTCTAAAACAGAATGATCTGCGTTTAATGTAAAAGCGCCATTGGGAATTGCTTTAGTATATTGATTTTCGCAATTTTTTGGTTCTATAATGAGACCATCACCTAACAAAACATCGGCACTGACTTTTGAATTTTTGAGATTAACCGTACCAATTGATAGATCGGGAACATCATTATTATTGTCTTGGGTGGTGAAAACCCCCAATGAGAATTCCAGCATCATTTTTAACGTTAAGATCTGTATTGGTTACAGTAATTTCATTGTCTCGAAAATTTTGTTGCGTAATATCATCTGGATCATAGGGAGTAAAGAATTGCATACCAGCGTTTTCTGCAGTTGCAGAAGTATTTGCTATATCAATATGTCCGCCATTAGCTACATGTAGTGCAATTTTTTTGCTTCTATATTGTTTTTTTCTCACTCTGTTGTGCATTGGATGAGATATTAGGATGAGTAGATTTTGGATTTACACTTGTTTCACCATGACTCATTGTAATTGTGCTATCCCCAATTGCAGAAAGACCGACAGCAATATTTTGAATGATTGTATTCTCTTTTAAAGTAATTTCACTACTAGAACTGCTGGTCCGTACACCAGTGCGCGCGTTGTGGGGGGCTGTATTGATTGTTTTTCCACCAGTGATTTTTCCACCATCAATGGCTTCAAGATCGTCAAAAGTATTTTTAATTATTGTATTGCCGCGCAATTCAATTCTACTTTTCAAACCAAAGGCAAATGCGCCGGTTTCTTCATCATCTGTTGTTAGAGTAACATTCGTAGTATCGATTAGTCCCTTTTCTTCTGCATACAATGTAAAATGTGTATTTTTTGCTGCTACTGTTCCTCCTACCATTGTGATTTGGGAGTTTTCATCTTTTGCGTAGAGCCCATTTCCATCAGATGATGTAATTTGTGCATCGTTGGTTAAAGTAATGTTGCTGCCGTTTTGAGCATATGCCGTTTTGAGCATATATTGTTGCACCGTCTGTCTCAAATGATCCTCCAGAGACTGTTATTGTAGAGTTATTATCTGCGACTATGGCATTATGTATTTGTTTCACGTTTACATTTTGTAAAGTGACTGTACTTTGGTTTGCTTCTACCCCAACGAGTAGTGGTGCATCATTTTTATCACTTGATATCGTCACATTTTCTAGTTTGCTTTCTTTGTTCTTACTGAAGTAAGCACCAATGTTGGAAGCGGTAATGCTTCCCCCAGTCATTTGAAATGTAGCGCTATCTTTTGCTATAATACCTAAGTAAATGGAAGAATCAGTTCCTTTAATGGTTGTTTTATCCCCCGTTAATGTGATCATACTGTTCTCACCTTCAGCTGTTACAGCAGCGGGTGGTAAGATGGAAGGATTTGAGTTGTCATTGGTGTCTTTATTTCCGGTTACACTTAAATTTTCACCGTTGATTTTTCCACCTTTTTCTGCGTGAATAATTTCATAGGTTTCTCCGGTCTTTCCCGTAACTTCTTACTCTGCTCCTGAGGATTTAAGAGTTTCAGCATGTGCATTGAAATGGATTCTAGAGAGTATGATCGCAACTGTTGCTGTATATGATAAAAGGGATTTTTTATACATCCGTATTCTCCTTTGAAGTCCCCAATATTCATTCCCCCCACCAACTTCATAAGAAGAATAGAAAATGAATTGTTGTTCTTAGTGCTATTACATGTTGAGTAAGTTATTTTTGTTTCTTTGTAAAAGCTTTTAAGTAATTTGCACAAAAAATCATATTATACATAGTTTATTTTTTATTAAATGAGTTTATTCATTTGTCATCTCTAATGTGATTATTTGTTATAGCGTGATAAATTAATAAAAATAATTTTTGAGAAATACTGAATATCCTTATGATTCTTGAGTTATTTTATGATAATTATTTGAAGATATTTTTACTGAATACGAAAAGATATTTTTTTACTCTATCGTTTACAGCTTTTTATATTTTCTCTTTTTTTAATATTATATGGATAGCAAAATTTGTTGGAGATTTCTGATGAGGAGAAAGTTTTTAATAAGCGCTTATCTTATTGAGGTCGGTAAAAAAGACATATTTTAAGTTTAAAAACGTAATTAATAAAGAGCTTTCTGTTGAAGCTTTGAAATGCATGGGGGTTTGATTAATAAAATTGCGCTTTTATTAAAAGGACGCTGCTTTCATTAATTGGGGATTTTTATATATTCTAGATAAAAATACCTTACATTTTTTCTTGATGGAAAACGAAGGGGATAGCGTGGAGTAATTAGGATTTATAAAGCGAAAAGGTGGTAGAGTATGATACCTTTTTGTTTAAAACTAATAGCGTATTTCTCCTGAAAAGTTTGTTCCGAATATACCGGTTGTTGCAGTTTTTTTGATAGTTTATATCACCATGAAGGACTAAATTATCGAGATAATTGTGCATTGATATCAAACCCTCTTTCAATGGCAAAATTCGCTGAATCAAGGGAAAATATATCGCCAGCCTGTATTTTAACATCATCACTAAAAGTTTGAAGTAAGTTTACTTTCCCAAAAAAAAGAGCACGATTTTTTTCGATATTAATAATTGTTTTTGTTTCGCGTCCACCAATTTGCATATAGGCAAGGTTCGCCGATATCAATTTTAAATTATCAGCATTTTCAATGACGTTAAAGATTAGACGCTGATAAACAAGCTGTTCCTGTGGAGCAAACGTTAGTCTTTTAATATTCGTTGCGAATTTTTGATCAATTTTTGTTGAGGCAATTAACATTTTTATATCATTGACTTTAATGGTATTTTTTGCAAAATTTGCAGAAATGTTTTCTTTCCCAATGTTATAAGAGAAGAGTGTATCCATATAGAAACCTTTGTTATGCTCTACACTCTTATAAGCTGTGATTGAGTATTTGTTGAACGTACTCTTGTCTGCATCCCCTACATCTTTTGGAGTGAGAGATAATTGACTATAGGCTCAAGCTCCCAATATTAAGGTTGTGTTTTTACCATACTGTGTTGATGCTTTAAAATCTTCTTGTGTTGCATCATAGAAAATATCAGTACCATGATCGCATTTAAAAGATCCACACTCAGAAAATAAGGGTCTTGTGTTTCCGTAAGTGTAGAGGAAGAAAGCATTTTGTTTTTTATGGCTTATTCCTAATGCTTTAATCCATTATTGGCTCAAAAAGTATTTTTTGCGTTATCAATGAAGTGAGTATAGAAAAAATATTTTGCATTATTACATAGCGGGCTAATTATGGAATAACAGTTTTTACTGCTGAATCGGTATCAGAGAGCACTGGTTGTAAGCGAAAATCCCAAAAATTCTTATTTTCTTCTAAAAGGTTTTTTTCAGCATTTGTTTTACTATGGTTTGATGTTGGTTCATAAGCTTTCAGTATATATTTATAAGGTGAACCACTTATTGTGATGTAGTTCTTTGCAAGTTTGAAAGAGTTTTAATTTATTTTTCCAGAAACTTGAATGAGTGAAAGACCACGTACACTGGTAAGAGAAGAAGTATCTGTTTTAATATTGTCTTTTTCTAAATGCCCAGTTACATAAATCAGTGTGGTACCTGAAACATCACCATGGATCAGAAGACGGTCAGCTTTTTGTTTGTTTATGGCAGTATTATCGTTCCATTCAACATTGAAATGAATTTCTGCTCTTCCTGTAGCATTGTAGACTTTTTTAGTATTTAGTCTGTCAGATCCTATGTGCAATGTGTGATAATGACTTTCTTTTGGCTTTTCAAAAACAATAGAGCTGTCATTGATGTTAAGGACAGAGACATCAGAACGTGCCCTTTGAGCAATATCAAGTGATTCTTCATTCTGACTCTTTTTATTTGTGCTCGTTTTCAGGATCCATTTCGTATTGTTTTGCAAATTAAAGATTGTTTTGAATTTTTTTCGTTGCTCACCCTGCCGTTTAAGATAGAGTGATCAGCGTTTAGTGTAAAAGTGAAGTTATTTTTTTTCGTTGAAGTTTTGGTTAATAATAAAACATCGGCATGGATTTCTGAATTTTTTAGCTTGGCTTTACCAGTTGACTCGTTTGCATTAATTCCAGTACCATTTACAATATTAAGTTTTGTATTGGTCAAATTAATTTCTGATGTTCTATTGTTCTTAGATTTTTCAAATATTATACCTCTGTTTTCTGCTGTAGCAGAAACATCTGTTACATCGATATGTCCATTATTATTTACAACAAATGCATCTTTTTTAGCAAGCACTGTTCCTCCGCTCATTTTGGTTATGCTGCCGTTTTCTGCAAGTAATACTATTTTTTCTGTGATTATGGTTCCTCCCGTCATTTTTATCGTGGATTCTGTATCTCTTGCATGGAGTCCAGTGCCATGGGATGATGTAGCTTGAACATTTGTAAGAAGATATTGCTACTTTTATGGTATTAAATATTCCTCCCAATATTGTGATTTCAGATTTATTATTTGCAGTAATGCTATTCATCGCATTAGTTACTTTTACATTTTCTAAAGTAACTTGACTGTTGTTGTACGCAACTACACCACTGGATAGTGGTGCTTTGCTATTTGATATTGTGATATCTTTTAGCTTGTTTTCAGTGCTCTTACTATCTAAGAAATTAGCGCCAGTGTTGGAAACTGTAATAGTTCCACCGGTCATTTTCAGTGTAGCACCATTTTTTGCTTTAAGACCGAAGAAAATGCTAGAATCAGTTCCTTTAATGATTGTGTCATCTAGTAATTCAATTGCAGTGTTAGAACCTTCAGTTGTTATAGCGTGCATATTTGTGTTAGTGTTTGTTTCTTTATTTCCAATTATGGTTAAATGTTTGCCGATAATTTTACCACCTTTTTTTGTGCAAATAATCTCATAGGTTTTGTTGGAAACTTCTGTTTTACTTTCTGAAATTTCGAGATTTTTAGCATGTGCATTAAGATGGATACCAGAAAGTACAACGGCTGCAACTACCGTGCAGGATAGAAGGAATTTTTTAGTCATCAGTCTTCTCTTTAAAAGTTCCCAATATTCATTCCCCCCTCTTTCATAAGAAGGAGTGAAAATGGATAGTTTTCAATAAAATACCTAATTTCTTTTATTTTGTTTATTTTTATCTGGCAAATTAAAGTATATGATAATATAAATTATATGAATAATTTATATTCAATTTAAATGTATTTTAAATAAAAATTCTTTTTTTAGCTTAGTTATTTAACATTAAATTTTTTTTCTAAATATAAAATGAATATTCAGCAACAATGCTTCAGATGATAAGATTTTGCGAAATTCTGTTGTAGCATCCTGCCTTCCTTTCATATACTCAGCAGGGATTGTCCATAGATTACCTTCAGCCTGATCCTTATGAATATAACGTACAGGATAAGTACGAATGCCTGTCAGAATAAGGAGACGTAAAACCAGTTGTGTCATAGTTGTTTTTTTACAAAGAGTTTGATAAAAAGTCGGCACATCTTTCCAATCTATTGCTGGCATGTTTTTTACTTTATGGAGTTGTTTTCCTAAGAGTGCGCGTGCTTTTTCTTTTGCTTGTAAATCAACATCCAAACCTAAAGCAGCAGCATGTTTGAGAAAAAGATTAAGACGATTAAGAGCTCTACAAGCTGTTGCAGCTTTTGTATGCCAAATGGGGGCAAGAACATTGCGTATCTCGGTTTGCGTAATCTCTGAAACGGGTAAACAGCCTAGTTTTGGTAAAATATGAAGTTTTAAAGGCGAAAACCAACGCCCATCTTTACCATCTCCTTTTAATTCAGCTTTACGACTTTCAAAAGCATCTAAAGCAATATCTTTTAAATAATGGAGATTGCTTATTGCCTCACGCTTTTGTTTCTCACGTTCTTTAATGGGATCACGTCCCTCATGCAAAACAGAACGCCATTGGTTTGCTAATTCACGGGCTTTTTTTAAAGAGACATGTCTTAAAGCACTCAAGGCCATTTCACGACGGCGCCCGTGAATGGTATAACGATAAAGCCATTGAGCATCTCCATTTTTACGTTTATGGAGAAGCAAGCCGGCACCATCACACACTTTGCCAGCTCGCTGGTGTTGCGACAGCTCTTGGCACTTAAAACGGTTCATAAGAGCCATTTTAGTTCTTTCTTGTACAGTTTTTACCCATACGCCAGCCCCGCTTGTGACGTGCAAGCAAGTGATATGAATTGATTCAATCTGAGAGGGTTTAGAATAAGAAAATCTTACTATATTCGGGACTCTCATTAAATATACAAAATAGTAAATTATCATTATAAATCAATGTGTTGTATAGAATATACTATCCTACCGCTTACTAAAGATGAAAAATTTTGTTTTTTTACCATTGGTTATGAGGGGAAATTACTCGAGAATTATCTTAATTTTCTTATGAAAAATAATATTAAGATTTTATGTGTTGTTCGTAAAAATCTTATAAGTAGAAAACGTGGATTTTCAAAGGGACAATTAGAGAAAGCTGTAAGAAATATTGATATTGAATATATTCATATGCCTGAACTTGGAATTGCTTCTGAAAAACGACGAAATTTAAAAAAAATCAAGATTATAAACGTCTTTTTGAAAACTATCAAAATACAACACTTAAGAACAATTCTCATGCAATAGGAAAATTATACAAACTTTTTTAGATAAAAGACGTGTTGCAATTACTTGCTTTGAAACTGATGTGTGTATGTGTCACAGAGGGAAAATTACCTTAGCTCTCACTGAGTTAGAAGATTGGAAATGTGAAATTAAACACATTTAAAAAATAAATCTACAAACTTTTAAAATATGGAGATGCGTCCTTTAGTTTTCAGCACTTACGCCCATTTAAGTAACATGAAAAAGAGAAAGGTAATGAAATGATATGATATTTGATGATGGCAATAAATATGTAACAATACGTGAATGTGCCCAGCTTTTTAGCGTATCGACAACAACGGTTCTCAATTGGGTGCGAGAAGTTTCCTCAACCCTATAAGCTAGGAAGAGCAGTAAGGTAGAGGAAAAAAGAGTTTTAGCATTCACTCCAAAGAAAAATAAGGAGCAAATAAGAACAAATTAGGTGAAATTGTATAAACTGTAGAAGGTGGTCTAAAGGGTAAACTAAAAATTTCTATTTAAATAATAATAAATCTATATATTTTAATATGTTAAAGATAAAAAAGTGGTGCCCAAAAGAGGACTCGAACCTCCACGCCTTACGGCACAGGTACCTGAAACCTGCGCGTCTACCAATTCCGCC
>NZ_JBHIQG010000048.1:0-12049 GCF_042196425.1 Bartonella sp. AD328YNZD
CTTATTGATCGTGATTGGGCGATGACAAAATTTGTTGCTGCTGTTAAAGGATTAGCACAAGTGGTTGATTATGAAAGCAATATGCTAGAGAGCAGTGGTGTTCCAGATTACGAAGAAATCAATTTATGTAAAATACGTGGTTTGCGTGATCTTAATAAATCCATGAGTGATGTGAAGCGCTACATGAATCAAGATATTGAGAATGAGGTCGAAAGTTTGTTGTCTGATTTACAAGAAAAATTACAGCGTAATAGTAAATTGCTTCAAACGCATTTAGATGCAGTCAATGATCTTTCGCGAGCCATGCAAATATCTGGCCGTGTAAAAGAAACAGAGGAATAATCCAAAATTGATCAATATCGGTTGTTCTAAGTGATGACAATGATGAGATAGAGCGCTGGTTTGAATAAAGAATGTGTTTGTTGAGTGTCCATGTTTTAAACGCGTTGAGGTATTTAAATTATTATCGTTTTGTTGTGCCGAAAATAATGTCTTTAAAATAGCCTCCTTTGAGGTGTGATGATATCAACTGCACGCTGTGGGAAGCCAAGTGAAAGCCGTTTAAGAGAAGGCGGATTGTTTACAGATTGAGAGGATAGGGAACTTCATTTTTTAGTTTTGGGAGGAGGTCAAGAGAATATTTAGGACATCCCATGATGTCTTATGAAACAGCTTCCTTTGACATGTGGTAATGTCAGGTTTTACACATTAAGTCTTTTTAGAGTATGCTCATGAATATTACCTATAAGCCTCATGGAGTACTGCCCTTTAAGGTGTGGTGATATGAAGTAGTGAGTTTCTGGAATCTGCGTAAAAGTTAAAAAAATATTATTTATTCATTATAAATCAATTGATTATCTATTACATAAATCACAAATTAAGTGTATTTAGGAGACACATTTATATCAGTGGTTGTAACCCGGAACCATCACACTATTTTCAGCTTCCAATATTGCGACAGTCCTTGGCACTTGAGACGGTTCATAAGAGGCATTTTTAGTCCTTTCTTAAATAGTTTTTATCTATACACCAACGCTCCTGCTTGTGATGTGCAAGCGAATGGTTTTTGTTGTTAAAACATGGAACAGGTTAGAAGTGAGAAAGTACTATGGTATTCGGTTTTTTATTCAATATGAAAAAAAGCATTATAAGTTAATATCTTTTTTGATGTGATAATGATTTTTGAGAATTTAAAAAATATGAGTTTCAATAAAAAAGCAGCACTTTATGCTGCTTTTTTATTTAAGTTTGCTTTCTGCTTTTAGAAACGATAACGTATTCCGCCAGACAAATTGGTGCCAGATACACCGGCTTTTTGCAGTTTCTGCCGATAGCTGATATCGGCGTTTAGTACAATATTTTGAGAAAGATATGCATTCACCCCCATGCCTCCCTCAACTGAAGAGCCGGTAGGATCAACATGAAAAGTATCAGCAATTTTTATTGTTTTACCATCGCCAAAAGTTCTGATAACATTCATTTTACCATAGAAGGAAACAGCTTTGTTTTCTTCAACAGTCATTATCGTTTTTGTTAAACGTCCACCAAAACGGATCAACCATTGATGTGGATTGCCCATGTCTACTTTTAAGCCATTGGTATCTGAGAAAATATCAAATATGAGATTTTGATAAATGAATTGAGCTTGTGGTTCAAAGACCAGCCCTTTTGTATCGGTTGCTAATTTCTGACCAATGGTTGCAGATATATTAAGCATCTCGGTACCATCTAATTTTGCGGCATTCCCAACAAGAGCTGTGGTAATATTTCCTTTTAAGGTTCCGTAAGAAAGAAGAGCGTTGACATATATACCATTGCTATGCTGGATGCCGCTATAAGCGGTAAGTGACCATTTATCAAGCGTTGTCTTTTCAGAATCTTGCATTTCTTTTGGCGTAAAGGAAAGCTTTCCGTACGTTCCTAAAAGACCAAAATGTGTGCTTATGTCTTTACTTTCTAAGGCGGCTAATATGATCCCCAATTGTAAAGCTCCATAGTTTACATCAGCATCATAACCATAGCGCAGTGGATTGCGGTTGGAAGATAAAGAGACTTTTTCGCCGTAAGAGGAGAAAAAGAGATTATTCTTTTTATTATCTTCTGCTCCAAATACTGTTGTCCGCATAGCATCTAACAATGTGTTTTGATTGTTTACATCAGCAAATCCAGCAGAAAATAAAGTATTAGGCAGGGTTAAATAGTTTGCCACCTGTGGTAAAAGCGCTCGAACTTTTTTATCGTTATCAATATAGGCATTCTGTAAGCGGAAATCCCAGAAATTACTATTGTTGCCCAAAAGACTTTGGCTCTCATGAGATGTTCCAGGTTTATAGCCTTTGAGTACATATTTATAAGGTTGTCCACCTATTGTCATATAGTTTCCTGCTAATGTGAAGGAATTTTCATTTGCTTGTCCGGAAACTTGAATGATTGAAATTCCATGGGTTCCTAAAGGGAGTGACGCCATGTGTTCTCCCCAAACAGCAGCGCTATCGGTTATTTTTTTATCTGTTTCTTGCAGATTAATGTGAACAACAGTATTCCCTGAGACATCACCATTAATCACAAGGCGATCAGTTTGTTGCTCAGTGATAGGAGAATGTTTGTTCCATTGCGTGTTGACATAAATCTCTGCAATACCTGTTGCACTATAAACTGCTGCTGTGTGAGCTGTTTCATCTTCTTGCGAAAGATTAGACCCTATAAATAAAGTTTGGTAATGTCTCTCCATGGGCTTCTCAAACATAATGGCGCTGTTTGTAAGGCGCAATACAGAAAGGTTAGAATATGATTTTTCATCAAGACCAAACTGTCTATAGTCATCTAAAGCAGTATCATCATCTGAAACATTATCATTATTTACGGCGTTTTTATTTGGCTTTAAGAACCATTTTGTCTCTTCTTTTAGATCAAAAATTGTTCTATTATTTTGAGAAGTTCTTACCCGACCTTCTAAAGAAGAGTGATCCGCAACCAGTGTAAGGGTGTTTGTGGATCCGCTTTCGTTTTGTATATTTTTTAATAAAACATCGGCATGAATTTTTGAATTTTTAAGGCTAACTTCACCGTTTGTGTTTGCTCCATAAAGGTTGATACCAACTCCATGGTCAACGAGAAGCTTCGTATTCTCTAGATTTATTTTACTCGCAATATCTTGTTCTTGAACGGTGTTGACATTTTTTTCAGCATTGCGTGTATACCGTTTCCTAGAGGCACGATATGGATTATTGCGGAAAACAATACCATTCGCTTCATAATTTCCTGTGACATGGAGGCTTGAATCTTTAAGATTGATTATCCCCTCTATGTTGGTCAAACCAGTTGTTTCTGCTGTTGCAGTAATACCAGTGGCATCAATTTCTCCACCATCTGATACACTTAGTGCAACAAAACCCGCATCAATTATTCCTCCTATGAGGTTGACTTTGGAATTACTCCCCTCTGCATGGATAGCAATCACCCTGTCTTGAATTTTTTTGTTATGCAGAGTTATGTTCTTACCGTTTTTAGCTTCAACTCCAGCGCTTATATCCTCAATTTTTGCCGGATTTTCAGGCTGTTTTATGGGGGATATTGGTTGTGTAAGCTCTGATTTTTCAGATATTTTTTGTGCAGATGCAGATTGTGTGGGCACTTGTTTTACAGATTCTGATGCACCCTGTGATGTCGATTTTCCAGCATCTGGTCTGACAGATATTGCTGAGAACTTTGATGTATTAGGCGTCGGTGATTGTTCTGCTGTTGGTCTTGTAGATTCTGATTTTTGAGGTTCAGAGTTTTTAGATACTTTTTGTGTATCCGCTTCTGGTCTTAAAAGTATTCGCTGTCTGGGTTCTGATCCTTGAGGCTCTGGTGATTGCTCTTTTGTTGGTTTTGTAAGTCCCGAATTTGTGGGGTCAGAGTTTGCAGGTGTTGGTTGTAAATTGGGTGCAGATTGTGTCGCTTCTGATTGTGAAGAGACAGCAGAATTTGGAGGCGTCTTTTCGCTGGACGAGTCTGTAGAAGAGGTGGGGGCTCCTGAACGTCTTCGAGACTTTACTTCCATTTTTGTTGGGGGAGTGTTAATTTTTTCAGAAGAGTCTGTAGAGGGAGTAGGCTTTGTAGGGTGTTCAGATGGTTGGGGGTGTGTTAAAGAATGTGTCGTTTCTCCATATGAAGAGCGCGTATATCTCCTTAATTTTTCTCCAAGTTGCATGTGAGGAGCGACAATTCTTGTAGGAGTAGACTTTGTAGGTTCATCTCCGGTAAGATGAGGGGGGATGATCGTTCTTGTAGAGTCAGATGTTGTCGGGGGAGAAGAGAGATCTATCGTTGGAGTCATAGCATGAATAGCATAAGACAAACTGGTGGAAGAACAAAACAGAACTCCGGAAACTGTGTATAGTAAGAAGCTTTTTTTCATATGGATGTATTCCTAAAATATTTCCCCCCTCTCTCATAAAAAGTAAAACTTTGACCTCATTATGTCTCTTTTGTAAGAGACAAAACGAAACATAATGAGATCTATTCATATTTCAAGATAAGGAATACAAGTATTTTTAAAAGTGATAGCGCATTCCGCAGGAAATACTTATTCCAGATATGCCAACTTTTTTGAATTTATGTTGATAGCTGAGATCACTATGAAGCTGAATATTTTGTGATAAGTGTGCGTGAATACCAACACCACCTTCAATTAAAGATCCCATAGCAGCAAGCGGAAAGCTTTTACTAAAAGTTTTGGTCATATTCAGTCTGCTATAGAAGGAAACGGCATGACCTTTGTTTTGCGTTAAACGTCCGCCAATACGAAGCAACCATTGATCAGGTTTTCTGATATTCATTTTAGAGTTATCTTCATCTGAGAAAGAGCCAAGCAGGAGACGTTGATAAACAAGTTGTACTTGCGGTTCTAGGATGACACCTTCAAAACTGGTTGATAGTTTTTGACCAACAGTTGCAGCAGCCCCTAATGTTTTTCTATTATTTACTTTTAGGGTATGCTTGATGTTACCTGCGGTAATATTGTCTTTGAACATTCCATAAGAGAGAAATGCACTTGCATAGATGCCACTGTCATGCTGGATATTTCCATATGTGGTGAGGGACCATTTATCAAGCATCTTCTTAAGAGAGCTTTCTTTGTTTTTAGGAGCAAAAGACAATTTCCCATATGTTCCGAAAAAACCAAAATTGGTGCTGATGTTTTGATCTTCTAGCGCTATTAATGTTGCACCTGCTTGCAAGGCAGCATAGCGGATATCCGCTTGAACGCCATCTTGTTTTGTAGGAGCTTTGGAAGAAAACGCACTCTTATTGCCATAAGTAGATAAGAAAATTCCTCTCTCTTGATGATCTTTGGGTTCAAACATTGTTATTTGCATATTGTCTAACAAGATATTTTGATTGTTAACATCAGCAACTCCAACAGCAAACATCGCAATAGGCATAGTTAAAGAACTTTCTACTTGTGCTGTAAGAGTTGTTCTTTTTTCTGTTTCATCAAGAGAAGTAGGCATTGCTTTATCCGCTGTAAGTTTAGAGATGTTCTGTGTATCAGCGGTAGCGGTGCTATCATCCTTTGAGAGTAATTTCGCATGAGCTTCTGAGGGGGTGTCAAGAGTCGTTTTCGATACTGAGGGAGTGGTGTTCGTTTTAGGATCAAGATGAGACTGCGAATTCTCATTTATTGTAGGCCGTGTAATTCCATGCTTTGTTCTTGTGGATGAAGTGTCCTTTGGAGGAGGGGATGTTTTTTCTTTTCTCTCCACGTTGGTTATTCCATCCGCGTTCAAAGTCTCTAATACTGCTTTGCGTAAAGCATCAGAAAGTTCTTTGTTTTGTCCTTGTAACGCACTATCTACTTGTGCTGCTTTATGTAATATTTCTGCTTTATTTTGCAGTTTGTGCCAATCGCGATTGTTTTGTGTTGTCCATTGTTGGCGCGCGGCATTAATACGCCGTTGATTATCAGCATCAAGAATTTTTGCTGCCTTTGCAGCATCGGAAACTGCTTTGTTGTAACCACGTAATAAATTTTCTGCCTTTATCAACCTGTTCTGACGTAATTGGTCAAGCTGCACATTAGCTTGCATCATGATTTGCATATCTTGATGGTGTTTGTTTGCCATGGTTTGGGCACGTATATTATCCATTTCACGGTTCACCACGTTTATATGAGCACCAGAACCATAACGACCTGCACCTGCAAAAGAGCTGTTAATTGTATCTCTTACACGATCCATATGATTTTCAAGTGCTTGGTTGAAGTGCGCATTATCTTCCATCATGGCGCCAGAGGCTATCTTTTCAAGATTTTTTTCCGCTTGTGTTGGTGTGTTTATTAAATCAATGGCATGGCGATATTGTTGAGGTAATTTGATAATTTCCTCAAGGGCATGGCGTTCCTCAGGGCTTAGGCTAGAGGCGGTGCTGGTAGATGTGAAGGTAAAAGAAGAAAAAAACAAAGTACAAGCAGTTGTACATAACAAAAAATTTCTACGCATAGAAATGTCCCTTAAGATATTTTTCTTTTTTAAATAAAAATGAACCACTCTTTGACACATTACAATTTTTTGTAATGTGACAAAGATAAGCAGCACTGCTTACATTTCAGCGCTGCTTATGTGTCAAAAGAGAAAGCTAAGATTTCTAAAAGCGATAACGCATTCCACCGGAAAAATTAATTCCAGAGATTCCAGCTTTTTGGAGTTTATGTTGGTAATTAACGTCAGCATGAAGTGCGAAATTTTGGGAAAGTTGCGCGTTAACACCAAGTCCCCCTTCAAGAGAAGAGCCCATAGAATCGAGATGGAAAGAATCAACAATATCAATTGTGTTTTTCTCACCAAAAGCTTTAATGACGTTCAATTTACCATAAAAAGAAAGAACACGATCGTTTTCAGAGGGAAGTATTATTTTTGCTAAACGCCCTCCAATACGAACCAACCATTGATGGGGGGGCTTTATATTAACCTGGAAACCATCGACATCTGAAAGTGTTCCAAAGGCAATATGTTGATAAATAAGTTGCGCTTGTGGTTCAAAGGCCAATCCTTCAACACCGGTCGCTAGTTTTTGTCCAATGGTCGCTGATATATTCAATATATCCGTATTTTTTAACTCTGTGGTGTTGCCGATAAGGGCTGTCGTAATATGCCCGTTTAAAATGCCATAAGAGAAAAGTGCGTTAACATAGAGACCATTGTCATGCTGGAGATCACCATAGGCCGTCAAAGAGCGCTTCTCCAGAGTGCTTTTGTCACAGCCTTCCATATCCTTTGGCGTAAAAGAGAGCTTTCCATAGGTACCTAAAAGACCAAAATTCGCGGTAATGTTTTGATTTTCTAGCGTTGCTAATGTCATGCCTGCTTGTAAAGCAGCATAATGAACATCCGCACCATAACCATATTCCAATGAACTACGGCTGGAAGATAATGTGACCTTGCTGCCATAAGTTGATAAGAAGATCCCTTTCTTTTTATGACCTTCTAATCCCAAAACTGTTGAGTGCATATTATCTAACAGTGTATTTTGATTGCTTACATCAGCTAATCCAGTGGAGAACAGTGCGTTACTCATCACCAAATAGCTTGCCATCTGCGGAACAAGAGCTTTGATTTTTCCTTCATCATCGAGGGTTGCATTTTGCAAGCGGAAATCCCAGAAATTTTCATCTTCTTCCAAGAGCACTTGTACGTTGTTTTCCTTTCCAATGGCTGATGCATTGGTATCTTGTGCATCTTTTTCTTTTGATTCTTGCGCTCTTCCGCTTAAATGACTTTGTGCACTATCGGCTTTCCCAAGGCTGGAGGTTGGTCCATAGCCATTGAGTATATATTTATAAGGTAAGCCCCCCATTGTGGTGTAGCCATGGGCAAGTTTGAAGGAATCCTCATTTGCTTGCCCAGATACTTGAATGAGTGAGAGCCCACGCATATTTAAAGCAATTGAATCATCTGCTTCTTCATTGGATGATTCTGCATGCTTTGAAAGATTATTGAAATAGATCTTTGTGGTACCTGAGACATCACCACGAATGAGAACACGGTCAGTTCTTTGTTGTTCTTTTGTAAGACCATTACTCCATTTGGTATTAAAGTAAATTCTTGCCTCGCCTGTTGCATTGTAAACTGTTGCTGCATCGGAGCTTCTGTTTTGCTCTGCTTTTTGTGGATGTCTTCCCACATTTAAGGTTTGATAATGGTTTTCTACTAAATCATGCGGGGTATTAAATATGATAGAGCTGTCATTAAGGTTTAGAATTGAAACAACAGATTGTGCTCGTTGTTTAATGTCAATGAGTTTGTACGAATGAGATGAGCTGTATTCGTCTTCTACTTCAAATGGACTAATTTTCAAGTGCCACTTGCTGCCATTGTTCAGAGTAAAAATCGTCGTATTTTCAGTAAAGGTTTTTACTTTTCCTTCCATAATTGAATCATCAGCGGTTAATACGAGAGTCTTAGGCTTAGTATCCTCCGGTACGCTTTTATTCTTCAACAACATATCAGCACGAATTTCTGAATTTTTAAGAAAAACCTCAGCAACAGATTTAGACGAATACGGTCCCGCAATACCAATACCATCTGACATCAAAAGTTTTGTGTTGGTAAAAATCGCCTTATTGACGACCTGTTCTCCCTCTTTTACGTAAGAATCTGAGATGTAGTCAAAACGAATACCATAATTTTTATGATGTCCTGTGACGGTTATGATTGAATCTTCAACATGGATTGTCCCATTGGCAATTTCTAAACCATGCGTTCCTGCTTTTCCCACAATTTCTTTAGCATGAATGCGTCCACCTGTGGCTGCAGAAAGCAAAACACTATTGGAGCGCATTGTTGAGTTTTTAATGATAATAAAGGCTTTGTCATCAGCGACGACTGCATTATAGTTACTACGGACAAAAACATTTTTTAAGACCTTTTCTTCTTCTGCCTTATCCGCACGAACCACGCTCATTATAGAAGGTTGTGTATTTGCATAAGTTGAACCGAAATGAGAAAAAATGAAAGTTCCAGCAATTGTACATAACAAAAGATTTTTCTTATAAATAAATTTCTTACACATAGATATGCCTTTAGTATTGGTATGCTTTGATGCTTACTTCATTCCCCTGATGGCGCAAGTACTTTAACGATTTTTATATCATAATGTTTTTTATGTAAAGAACAAAACGAAATATTATGTGGTGTTCTCTATAGTTTGAAGATTTGCTTTGGGAACACTTTTGATCTGCTAATGTAGATTAGTGAAAAACATTCCCCAAAAACATAGATTTAGTAAATCCATGTTCAAACAATGCTATGAATTCACCTTCAGCGAATAGAGCTTATTATCATGAGAGTTTTTTAGAATTAAGATGAAAGATATATTATTACGCTTGTGAAAAATTTTGAGTAGATTTTTTCTGTATAAAGAATAAGTAATTCGTTACGCTGTCTAAATATAACTAAAAAAGTCAAAATATTTCTTTTTTGGGTAAATACTTAACAATTTTTCAACCGATGGCACTTTTTACGATTTACAAAACTAAGCAGCGCTGTTTCTATTTCAGCGCTGCTTATATTTTAAAAATAACGATCAGAAATTTTTAAAAGTGGTAGCGTATTCCACCAGACACATTTATTCCAGATACACCAGCTTTTTGAAGTTTCTGTTGATAATTAACATCAGCATGAAAGGCAATATTTTGTGATAATTGTGCATTCACACCAAGTCCACCTTCAATGGCAGATCCCATAGAATCAAAGTGGAACGTATCCCCAATCTGTATGGTGGCATTGTTAGAAAAAGCCTTAACAATATTCAATTTACCATAGAAAGAGAAAATACCACCTCCCTCAGTAGGAAGCGTTGTTTGCGTTAAGCGTCCACCAACACGCACCAACCATTGATGGGGATTGCCCATATTCACATCAAAACCATCAACATCTGAGAGTATGCCAAGCATAAGACTTTGATAAACAACTTGAGCGTGTGGTTCAAAGGCCAATCCTTTCGTACTGGTTTCAAATTTTTGTCCAATGGTTGCTGATACGCTAAATGTATCAGCGTCAGTTAATTCTGCCGTCTTGCCTATAAGAGCTGTAGTGACATTTCCCTTGAGAATTCCATAAGAGAAGAGCGCATTGACGTAGAAGCCATTATTATGGTGGAAGCGACTATATGCAGTAAGAGACCATTTATTGAGTGTACTTTTATCAGCACCTTCCATATCTTTTGGAGTGAAGGACAATCTCCCATATGTACCCAAAAGACCCAAATTTACGGCGATGTTTTGTTCTTCTAGTGCTGCTAATGTAACGCCTGCTTGTAAAGCAGCATAGTGAACATCAGCACCATAACCATATTGCAATGGAGTGCGGCTAGAGGATAATGTCATCTTATTGCCATAAGAAGATAAGAAAAGCCCTTTATTTTTATGATTTTTTGTTTCCGATGCTGTTGTTCGCATATCGTCTAATAATGCATTTTGATTGCTTACATCAGAAAGTCCTGTGGAAAATACAGCGCTGGGCAACACCAAATAGCTTGCCACTTGAGGAACAAGGGCTCTAATCTTTCCTTCATTATCAAGTGTAGCACTTTGCAAGCGGAAATCCCAGAAATCTTCATCTTGCGCATTTTTTTTATCTTTTAAAATCCCTTCAAGAGCATTTCCGTTTATAACATAGCTTGTGTAGTCTTTAAGGGTGTTTTCTTCTGATTCCTGAGATACACTTCCCAAGAGGCTTTGTGTGCTCTCTGCTTTTCCACGACTTGAGGTTGGCCCATAAACGTTGAGTACATATTGATAAGGCAATCCCGCCATTGTGACATAGCCATTTGCCAGCTTGAAGGATGTTTCATTTGCTTGTCCAGAGACTTGAATGAGTGAAAGTCCCCGTGCGTTTAAGGGAAGGGAATCCTCAGTCTCTGATTTTCTATTGTTTGAAAGATGATTAAAATAAATTGTTGTGGTTCCAGAGATATTTCCATGAATAAGAAGGCGGTCAGTTTTTTGTTGTTCTGTTTCTAAACCATCACTCCACTCGGTATTGAAATACAACCTTGCATTACCCGTTGCATAATAGGCTGTTTCTACAGTAGGGACCATATTGTCTCGTGATTCATAAACCTCAGCAGTTTTCCCTACACTCAAGATCTGATATTGCCCCTTTCCCAAAGCAGATGTTACATTAGCAGACGGTGCGTTAAATATAATAGAGCTATTATTAAGATTTAGTACTGAAACAGTAGAAAGTGCTCGTTGTTTAAGGTCACTGAGATCGAAATTAAAAGTATTAAAATCAGTATCTGAGTCCTCTTGACTGACTTTTAAGTACCATTTGCTGTTGTTGATCAGAGAAAGAGTCGTTGTATTTATTTTTAAGGTTCTTGCTCTTCCTTCTAGAATCGAATTATTCGCGGTTAATGTAAGAGAGACAGGAAGAGTATCGTCATCATAATATTTACGTCTGGTTTTATTTCTCAATAAAACATCAGCCCGAATTTCCGAATCTTTAAGGGAAATTTCAGCAACAGATTTTGAACCATAAGGACCCCGAATACCGACACCATCTTTCACAAGAAGTTTGCTCTTGGTAAGATTAATCCTATTGACAACATTTTCACCTTCTTTTACGTCACTTTTTGGGGTTTCATAAAGAACGATACCGCCCCCTCCAGCTCTTTGAACGGTTATGATTGAATCTTCAATATTGATTATACCGTTTTTAGTTTCTAAACCTTTGTATATTGAATTCGCATCAATTCTTTTCGCGTGAATTTGCCCACCTTTTGATGCGGAAAAAGCAACTGACTCTGTGTGTATTGTTGAGTTTGTAATTGTGGCAATCGCTTTTTCAGTCGTAGAAACCCCAGTTTTCTTATTGCGGATAAAAACATTATTAAGAGTCTTTTCCTCTCCTTTACCCAGCTCAAACTCATTAATAATTTCAGGAGGTTGTGTATTTGCATAAGTTGAACCGAAATGAGAAAAAATGAAAGTTCCAGCAATTGTACATAACAAAAAATTTTTCTTATAAATATATTTCTTACACATAGATATGCCTTTAGTATT
>NZ_JBHIQG010000049.1:0-11870 GCF_042196425.1 Bartonella sp. AD328YNZD
AAGAGCATATCACTTTTTTCCAATACCAACAGAGAATCTCTCGCTTACCTTTTATCCTCTTCATAAGAAGAGTGATGTGAATTAATAAAAATTCATTTTTTCATGGAGAATATTATAAAATCTATTATATATATATCAATTAAACAAAGAAACTAAAAACAATGTTTCCTTACTCTTTAATGTATTGTCTGAAAATACTGCTTTACAAAATTTATAGACATTTCTTGCTTAAGGAGAAAATATGTTATTCTCCCATCTTAGGTAATAAAACTTTTGCATACAACCCACCCAAATCAGAACGTGATAAAAAGAGATTGCCTCCATATTCACTGACCATATCTGAAACAATTGCTAACCCTAAGCCTGACCCTAGTTTACTTTCATTAAAGCGCCGCCCTCTTTTTAATGCCTCATCAATTTTGTCTTCTGTTAAACCAGGACCATCATCTTCTACAAAGATACTAAAATATTCTGTTTCTTCAGCATTTTCTTCTAAACAACAAGAGATCAAAACCTTTGCGCGAGACCATTGAGTAGCATTTTCAATCAAATTTCCTATAATTTCTTCTAAATCTTCCTTCTCTCCAGAAAAAACAATATCATCAACATCCATAATAAATTGAATTTGTTTTTCAGGATTAAGCTTTTTCATAACCCGCACCAAGCGTTCAAGCACACTGCGAACAGACGTATGATAGACAACACTATCGCATTGTGCTGCAATCCGCGCACGCTGAAGATAATGATTGATTTGAGCTTGCATTATTTGCGTTTGCTCTCTCAACAAACTAGCCTTTTCTCCGCGCATCTTATCTGTCTCATTCATAATCACGGATAGAGGCGTCTTCAATGAATGCGCGAGATTACCAACCTGTGTGCGAAATCGCTCGATAATACGCTGATTATTATTAATGAGAGCATTCATCTCTTGTACAAGCGGCATCACTTCGCTTACTAAATCCGTATTCACATAATGAACTCTTCCTTCGCGAATATCATTCAATGCACGTCGAATAAGCTTTAACGGTTGAAAACTAAAGAAAATAATAGCAATATTAATAAGAACACTCCCGAGACCGAAACTCCAAAGAAAAATTTGCAAAGTTCGCTTAAATCCCTTTACCTGGGCATGAGCTTCATCGATATTCCCAACAAGCCGAAAACGTGCAATATGATTTTTATTATCAAGAACAACATCACTCTCAATCACTTGTAGCTTTTGACCATTGTTCCCCGTTATCCGATAAGAGCGAAAGAATTTATTGTCAAAAGGTATATCAACATCACTTGGTGTAAATATCTCGCCTGTTCCCAATGAAGGAGATGTCAATCTTCCTTTTAAATTATGGGATATCGAAACAACTTCCCAATACCATCCTGTTGTTGGATCAGAATAACGAATATCATCAATCCCAGCCCCTCCTATCAAGGTACCTTCCGATGACACCGTCACTGTTGCAATAAGACTGTAGAGTTGAGCAGAAAGGATACGCTCTAGGCTTTGTTCAGTTGAACGCTTATAAAATAAAATACTTACTGCAGAAATCGATAAAAGAGAAATAACAACCCATAATGTTGATAAGATCATAACACGTAAACTGAGAGATCGAGTAATTACAAAAAAGAACCTCCTATACCAATTATTCTCTTCAAAAACATTCATTAATCACCTCGCGTTCTCACGCGATATCCCATTCCTCGAATAGTTTCAATCAAATCCACTCCAAGCTTTTTCCGTAACCGACCTACAAAGACTTCCACTGTATTCGAGTCCTTATCAAAATCCTGATCATAAAGATGTTCAGTAAGCTCTGTTCTTGAAATGACCCTGTCACAATGATGCATGAGATACGAAAGCAGTCTGAATTCATAAGATGTTAGTTTAATCAATTGACCATCCACAAAAACACGAGACGTCTTTGTATCCAACAAAACATTTCCGCAACATAATGCACTCGTCGCATGTCCCGTAGTGCGACGAATTAATGCTCGCAAGCGCGCCATCACTTCCTCCAAATGAAATGGCTTCACAACATAATCGTCAGCTCCAGCATCAATACCGTGCACCTTATCAGACCAACGGTCTCGCGCTGTTAGCATTAAAACAGGCATGGAGAGCCCTTCTTGACGCCACTTTTCAACAACACTAATACCATCAATCTGCGGTAAACCTATATCAAGTATCACCGCGTCGTAAGACTCTGTGCTACCTAAAAAATAAGCCTCTTCACCATCGAAAGCACTATCGGAAACATATCCTGCACGTCTTACAGCTTCTGCTAATTGATGGTGAAGATTCCGATCATCTTCAACGATTAAGATACGCATCACAACACCATCTGCCAAAAACTAATCAGCAGGAACAAAAAACTCAACACGACGTAATTTTTCACCATTACGGGCTGGTACAACAACCACAATTGCACACATGTCCTTTCCATCCTGAACAACCGGTTTTGAACGGACGAGAACCCCGCTCTCTTGCGCAGCAGCCTTCTTACCTAATTCAGCACACCCCGAAGCTAGAACATAATCTGCTTCTAAAAAAGCTGCTATTATTACAAACAAGAATTTTTTTTTCATCATAAATATTTCAATAACCCATCTCTTCTCTTCCTTGATAAAGGATAAAAGAAATAATGGTTTTTTTTGGTCGATTAAAAAATCACAAATGGAAAAACTTTATCCTCTATCTTACAGAAGTAACATATTAACATTAATCCAAATTTTTAAAAAATCAAAAAAATATTTTTAATAATGAGAATAAAATTTATTCAATAAAATAATAAAATATTAATATACTATCTTACAAAAAATGCATAATTCTAAAACAAATTCTTTCTCTGTTATAACTATAGAAAAAAAATACTTCTACTCCATATACTTATTGTAGATTTGTTTGGTTGTATTGCTTTGCCATAGGCTCTCTTTAAATGTTTGATTTTTTTAAAAAAAAGAAAGGGCAACACCGTAAGCCATTTCATAGTCCTGCTCTCATTGAATTAGACGCACGATTAGACACAGCGCTTTATCACATTCGTTCTGCTAACAGTTTTTTCTGGAAAAAGGCAAAAATCGTCTCACAAAATTTTCATCTTCAAGGATGGAAACGTTTTATCGTTGAAGTTCTCGATGAAATACTAACATTAGGGTTGATGGGATTTACTCTTTTCACCATTTTGGGCATTTCTGTTTTTGAACTTACCAAAACAGATTGGTCTTCTCCTAAAAACTTTTCCATTCTTTTTCTCGATCTCTATGGAAATCCAATTGGACACCGTGGTGCAATGCCGGCTATTTCTGTCCCTGTTGAAGAAATGCCTGACACTGTTATTAAAGCCGTTCTTGCCACAGAAGACCGTCGTTTTTTTGATCATTGGGGCGTTGATTTTCAAGGACTTACACGGGCAATTTCACAAAATATTCAAGCTAAAGGGGTGGTGCAAGGTGGTTCAACTCTCACACAACAATTGGCTAAAAATTTATTCTTAACAAACGAGAGAACCATAACACGTAAAATCAAAGAAGCTTATCTTGCTCTTTGGCTAGAAGCAAATTTTAGCAAAAAGCAGATTTTGCAACTTTATCTTGATCGAGCCTATATGGGAGGAAACAATTTTGGTATTGCAGCCGCTGCAAAATTTTATTTTGGAAAAGATATCCGTCATGTATCTTTGAGTGAATCTGCTATGTTAGCAGGACTCTTTAAAGCTCCAACAAAATATGCCCCTCATAGTCATCTCTTTGCTGCTCAAACACGTGCCAATGTCGTCCTTTCTAATCTTGTTAATAGTGGCTTTATGACGAAAAGCCAGATTATCAATGCGCATCGCCACCCTGCTAGGGCCCTTCCCCAAATAGACAATAATCAGCCTGATTATTTTCTTGATTGGGCATTCGAGGAAGTCAAAAAAATGCGCAATCAACTTCCAAGCCATAGTTTAATTATTCAAACGACCCTTGATCCGAATATTCAAAAAGCAGCAGAAGAATCAATTGCCTATCATTTACATCAATATGGTCAACAATATCGTGTAACACAAGCAGCCACCGTTATACTCGATAATAACGGTGCGGTATGTGCAATTGTTGGAGGACTAGATTACAAAAAGAGCCAATTTAACAGAGCAACACAGGGCGGTCGACAACCTGGTTCTTCATTCAAACCTTATGTTTATGCAGCCGCAATGGAACATGGATTATCACCCTCAACAATCGTTCTAGATGCTCCCATCAATTGGGGAGGTTGGACACCCAAAAATAATTCTGGTCGTTATCTGGGAAAAATTGACTTAGCAACAGCTTTAGCCTTTTCCATTAATACAGTCCCTGTTTATCTCACCTACCAATATCTTAACCGCGATACCCAACCTATCATAGATCTCATCAAGAATATGGGGATTAACGCGCATATTTTATCACACAAAACGATGGTTCTTGGCACTTCCAACATGACCCCCATGGATCAAGCTACAGGCTTTAATGTCTTTGCCAATGGAGGAATAGCGGGTAATCGTCATGGGTTTACGCAAATCAAAACAATTGATGATCGTGTTGTGTGGGATTTCGAACATAACGGAAAAAAACTACACCGAGTTCTGAGTGAACAATCAGCAGCTTATATGAATCAAATGATGGTGGGTGTCACAACACGAGGATCTGGTAAGCGTGCTGCGTTGCCCATGACTCTTGTCGCTGGGAAAACTGGAACATCACAATCTTATCGTGATGCTTGGTTTGTTGGCTTTACGGGAAATTATACGGGAGCGGTATGGATGGGAAATGATAATTTTTCACCGATGAATCGTGCTTTTGGGGGTGGCGTTCCTGCCATGATATGGCATCGTATCATGCTTGCTGCGCATCAAAATATTATGCTCAAACAGCTCTATGGTGTTAAAGATTCTCTCCTTCCTTATCAGCCTCCAGTACTTTCCGCCCATGCAGATTCTGAAGTTTCCTCCCAAATACCCTCTACGCTTTCTCCTGAAACATTAAATATCGTGCGATTGATTAACAAAGATCTGAAAAAACTTCTTCAATCTCTTTGAAGATGAAAACAACTGGAGATTCAACATTTTGAATTCAAGATATTCACTGATGTTTTTTAATATCACCATTTTCTTTTTTATCTTCGCTTTTTCCATTTTATGTGGAACACTGAGTGTCGATTATGTGCTCAATTCCTTTCATCATTTTGGACACTTTACAATTGGAAAATGGAGCGCTTATCCACAAGTAGGAACCGCCAATATGGATCCTTATACCCGCGCTCGCACTGCCAAACGAGGTATTGTTTCACTCGGACGAACTGAAGGTATTCAATTCCAGATTTGGCAAGATAACCAAGGGCGTCCACTTCATCATCACTGTCATTATTTGCTCAAAGGCACCATCCCTGAAACCCGTCTTTTTACCCTTTATACAGCTGACAAATCCCTTAAACCCTATACTTCATCCAAAGAAATACCTTTTGAACTTCACACTAATAATATTATCTATGAGCATGATGGATCATTCCGCATCAATATTTCACCCACACCGCAAACCGGTAATTGGCTTGCAACAATTAGTCAAAAAGAATTCGGGCTTATTCTTACTTTATACGATACTCCAATCATCTCAGCAACGGCATTACAAAAGCTCACAATGCCCTCTATAGAACAAATTCCATCAGGACAAATAAATTGTGATTAGATTCATTTATACCGCACTTCTTGCAATCATTGGCGCTATTATCGTTCATATTTGCTTTTTATTTCTGATCCCCTATTGGGCACAAGATAATATATGGACAGCACTAAAAAAATCTGGAACCTCTTATCAATTTGTCGATTTTACTCCTGATAATCCTATTCAACAATCTGCTGATCCACTCTTTCTTCTTAAAGTCTGCAGATTTAATCTTGAAAATGGACCTGTTCATTTAAAAGCTTTGAAAACACGACAATTTTGGTCACTAGCAGCCTACACACACGACGGAATTATTTTCTATAGCCTTAATGACCGAACAGCCCCTGATGCGATACTCGATCTTATCATTGGAAAACCAATACAAATCATAGAACTCAAAAAATCAAAACCTAAAAAAAATGCCAATTCAGTTTTGGTTGCTAAAAATTTGAATGAAGGGTTTGTTATTTTACGTATTTTTGTCCCTTCTTCCCTTGCAAAAAAAGAAAGTGAAGCTTTTCTTTCATCTGCGACCTGTCGCATATTTTATGAATAAAAACGGACTAACCTCTCATTTGTACAATACCTTACTTTCTGTACAAAATACATGAAGCCTATCAAAATGGTTATCTTTTTTCTCTATTAATCAAATATTCGAATTCAGATTTATCTGATTGTAGATCCCTCAATTTTTTATTGAGGTAGAATGAAATCTCTATTGCACATAATCATATCCTATTTGAGACGCATTATCTGACAGAAAAAACTCCCCGCCATTAGAAGAGAAAAATCAAGAGTAAAGTTCTAAAAATATATGCTGCTAACAACCGTAGAACTTGTTATTTGAGTTTACTTCTTTTTATTTACAAAAATTCCCATAAAGTTCGCATCAACAACATGATAAACTATAGAAGAAATACTGATCACTTTCAATGAAGTGCTAAAATAACCGCTGGAAACTTATAAGACATTACGCATCCTTGACCTCAAAAATAAGTGCTTTATTTTTGGTTTATGAGCAGAAGCTTTTTGTAAGATAGCACTCTGAAAAAACTTCGCTTATAGTTTACAATTGAGGGGAAAAACTTCATGAAGAAGAGATATGTTCGGTTCGTTTCAAGAGCAGCAGTATGGTCCCCTCGATTTGGTGGTTTAGCCTTCTTTATTTTATTATTTTCGGTCATTTTACAACGTTTTTCCGTACTTAACGTAAGCGACTTCATAATCTTGATAGGTATCTCTACTGGCTGTATAATTATTTCTCTTTTTCTGGCTATTAAAGCACTTCATAGTTTGTGGGTCTATGGTGCTCTAGGGGGAATGAAAGCTTTAAAAGGGATCATTTATTCATTAATAACTGCGACACCATTGATGCTCTTTTTGGGACTTTGGTTTACCTTACCGGCTCTTTATGATATTTCTACCGATACACAAAACCCGCCGGCTTTTTTTCGCACAATACGTCCCAGCGATGCTTTACCGCTCAAAAGTGTTTTGACTGAACAAGCAACATTACAGATCTCACAATGGCCAGAAATGTCAGGGCGCCGTTATGATGGATCACCTGACCGTATTCGCGAATCTGTTCTCAATGTTTTAGAAGCCTATGATTGGCCTGTTGTAGCTCAAAAAAAGTTTAAAGGTGAAGAAGATGCGCTTTATATTGAAACAATGGCCAAAACTTTTTACCTTGGCTTTATTTCAGATATTGTTATTCGTTTAACGAATGAAGGGGATACAACTTTTGTTGATATGCGTTCTGCTTCTCGTTATTTGCCAAGAGATTTGGGAACCAATGCTGCTTTTATTATCGATTTTATGGATGCGCTTGATACAGAAATCGCCTCACTTCCTCTTTCTCAAGATGATGAGTAGAAACTTGTACTTACTTCCAACAGAAAAATCCCTACCAACCTGTCATTTGTTTCCACTATTATTACTTATTACTGAAAGTGCTTTTACTCTTTCAAGACAAAGCTTTTAAACGAAAATATTTCAATCCTAAGTTATTTCATAACAAAAATATTGTTTTGTATCTCATTTGATGTTTTTCTTTAAAAGATTTTAAGTATTAATATATATTAATTATTAATATACTATTTATTAAACAATAAAAATGATTTATTTTATTAAAAAGTAAATTTATAATATTTGATAAAAAACAACAAATTAACTAATAGGTAAGTATTGTAAAAAATTTTAATTGTTTATTTTTCTTACTTCTAAGCGGGGAAAACATGCGGAGCTTATTAAGTTAGGAAAATAGAAATGTCTAAAAAATCCCTTTTATCCTGCACAACTGCTGCAGCAATTTTGCTGTTTTGCACCCCTCACAACCTACAAGCTGCTGAAAAGTTTAAAGCTGGTAAAGGAGAAAAGAAAACGGCTACAACAGGAGCAACCTATGAAAACCTTCAAGCATTAGATAGCGGCAAAATCTATGGCACTAATTTAGCAATCATCGGAAATAAAGACACAAATAACTCCACTAATCCCACAATGAAATTTGCTGTATCCGCTGAAAAGAAAGGTAGTTATATTGAGTTATGGAACACAACCATTAAAGGAACTGATTTTGATATTTTCCGCGGACTTGAAGCAAAAAATGATGCTGCAATTAAAATGACTGGAGGGTCCATTACAGCTCAAGCATTTGCTGTCTCTTTTTTCAACAGCAGACCTGATTATGGTAACGAAAACATGCTAGAAAATGTAACTTCTTCAGCTAGCAAAGCTTTAGAGGTAAGAAAAAATGCTAACGTAACTGTATCAGGGGGATCCTTTAATGGACAAGTGAGTGCTAATGGTGGTGGCTCTATTACTCTAACAGACGATGTTAAAATAACCTCTAATAAATATGGATTCTTTGTAGAAGATCCAGAATCATGGGTCCAGATGATAGGAGGAGAAGTCACTGGAAAAGGAATTGCAATAGTAGCACAAAACAATACGCGAATCACGCTCAGAGATGTTATTATAAAAGCGGGTGGCAGCGGAACCCGTGTAAATGCCCTTTATAGCACAATTACTGTGTCTGGAAATACAGAGATTAAAGATGCTTCTATCGGGCTCGAAGCAACAGGCAGTAACGAAACAGGCAGAGGCGAAATCAGGGTATATGGATCAAAAGATACGCCCATCAAAATCACCGCAAAAGAAATCGGATTGAATGCAGTACGCTCTGGGCATATCATTGTCACGGATGTTCTTATCAAAACAGATGGCAACGGAATGGGCGCAAAAGCTATAGACCAAAACAGCATGATTGAATTGAATGGAAATACAGAGATTAAAGATGTTGCATTTGGACTTGTAACAGAAGGTAGTGGTGAAATCAAAGTAACCGGATCAAAAGATAGTCCTATCAAAATAACCGGGAAAGAAGCTACTATGGTAGCAGCAACGTGGGGACGTATTACTGTCACAAATGCTCTCCTTAAAACAGATGGCAACGGATTGGCGCAAGTGCTAATTCCCAAAATAGTATGATCAATTTGCAAAATACAACGATTGAAGATGTTTTAATCGGGATCGAAGCAAATGATGGTGCTATAATCAAGTTAAATGAAGGAGTCATTACCACAATAGGAACTGGTGCTTCTTTTAACAACAGCAAAAGTAACGAAAACAAATTGGAAAATCTAATAATAAAAAGCCATAACTACGAAACCGTGACGGGAATAGGAGTAAATACTTCTGAAAGTAAAGTTACTTTAAAAAACGTAACTGTTAAAAACACAAGAAATGGTATAAATGCAGATAATCATTCTGAAATAACAATATCGGGAGGAACCTTTGATACTGAAATAATTAGCAAAAAAGCTCAAAATGATAGTACCATTACTTTAGACGTCAATGTTACAGTAATATCTTATGGTGATGGGCTCTATGCAGACGGAATAAACTCTAAAATTGCAATGATAGAAGGAAATGTAAAAGCAGGAGGAGCCGCATTTGTCATAAAGGATGGCGAGCAGATTAACGGAACAAAGATTACTGCAAAAGCAGAAAACAATGGCATAAGGTTCGATAAATCTCAAAAAGATAAAATCTCACAGATCAATTTGATGCATACAACACTACAAGTTGAAAATGGTGTTGGGATCAGTGTACAGCAATCAACAGGAAAAGTTAATTTCAAAACCTCAAAAATCCTTTCTGATACGTTACTTACAAACACAATGAATGAAACACAACCCGATGGAGCGTTCTCACTGGTTGCCGATGACACGACTTTACAAGGCAGAGTAAACAATGACAAAAATGGTAGAACAACTTTCGATCTAAAAAATGGCACAACATGGTTCCTAAAAACAAGCACACAAGAAAAAGACCATGGCGGAAATCTTCTTGATATCACTCAAAGATCACGTTCTGATGTTTCTGTACTCAATCTCAATGACAGCAAAATTGTTTTTGAAAAACCAATAGAAAACCATTACCACACATTACATATCGGTTCTGGTAAAAAAGATACTCCAGAAGTCTATAACGCTTCTGGAAACGCAGAAATTCACTTTAACATGGCATGGAGCGATGGGGTTGCAGTAGATGATCAAAAAACCGATCGAGTTCTCATTCATGGCGATGCATCAGGTACAACAACAGTTTATATCAAGAGTGATGTAGGGAGTAAAAACAGTGTAGAAAACGCTGTATCTCCCTCGAATGCAGGCGGTATTTCCCTTATCCAAGTCTCTGAAAAAGCGATGGAAGACTCCTTCAAATTAGCCAATGGTTATATCACAAGAGATGGTTTGCCTTATAAATACACACTAACTGCTTATGGACCAGAAGCAAGCCATGGCACAGCCAATATTGAGCAAAACCTCTTTGATGAAAAAAATGAAAACTTCTGGGATTTCCGCTTGCATAAAGCATTTCTTAACTCCGGTGGTAGCAATGGCGGTTCTGGCAGCGGCGGCGGTTCCGGTGGCTCTGTCCCTGGTCCACATGTGGAAGCTGTCGTACCGCAAGTGGCAAGCTATATCGTGATGCCTAACGCTCTCTTCTACGCTGGTTTTACCGATATTACTAAGCAAAGCAAATTGTTAGCTGATATCCGTACAACAAAAAATTATTCTTTCTTCTTTTCACCCTATGGTAGCACTGCTACCTTAACCTCTGAGCGTGGTCCCTTCAAATATGGCTATGGCGCTGATATTCGCTATGCTGCCGTACAAGCAGGTGGTGCATTAGCTGCAATGGAAAGCCAAAAATCACCATGCATTTTGGACTTATGGGAACCTATGGGCAACTCTCTTTCACACCTAAGGATATGGAGGGTGCAGACAAAAGCACACTCAATAAATGGGCGGTTACAGCTTATGGCAGCATACAACACAACAATGGCTTATATGTCGATGTCCTAGCTTCCTATGGCATGATCGATGGAAATATCACTACGGCTGACATCGAGAATGCCGCAAACTTGAAGGGTGCAAAAACCTTGAGCGCTTCGGCTACCATTGGAAAAGAATTTGCTACAGGAATGGCAGGGATAGAGTTTGAGCCATAAGCACAAATTGTTTATCAACAATTGTCGTTTGACACCATGAAAGATGCTGATAATCTAGAAATTGATATGAAAAATCCTTCCCAATAGTTGGTTCGGATTGGCGGACGTTTAACTAAAACTGTTTCTGCCGAAAGCGATCATCCCTTTTCTTTTTATGGAAAAGTGAACTTTCTTAAAACCTTTAGTGATGATGGGAAAATACAGATTAGTAGGGAATTTGACCTTGATCCTGCCGGAACTACTATTGAAGGCGGTTTGGGCATCAATGCACAACTCTCCCACAATATCGCACTTCATGGTGATGTTAGTTACCAACAAAAGCTGCAAAAAACGGGTATAACAGGAGCGAGCTTTTCTGGTGGAATACGTTATCAGTTCTAAGAAAAGGCTGTAAAGTGAGCATTATTTTCCCATTTGCTTGCATAAAAAGGCTGCACAACTCCATACTGTGTTGCCTTTTTGATTTGCACAAACCTACCTTGGAATACCGGTTATTCTTTTCTTTATAACATACCTACGACACTTCTTGCTGAAAGCAATCCTTTGGATAAAGTTTTGTAACCAAAGCGCTTGCCTATCTGCCAGCTCCTCCTTCTGGCAATACGACTGCAAGAATAGAAGGTGAAAAACTCATTAGCGCTACCCTTCAATCTCTCCAAGATAAATTAAGAGCGCTAAA
>NZ_JBHIQG010000050.1:0-11706 GCF_042196425.1 Bartonella sp. AD328YNZD
TCTTATTAGTTAACAGGAGTTTGCGTAAATGATTGGACTCGTGCTTGTAACGCACGGTGAGCTGGCTGTCGAATTTTTACATGCCGTGGAACATGTTGTTGGAGTACAAGAAAAGTTCGCAACAATATGCGTTTATCCCGATGACGATATAGATCAGCGCCGAGGTGATATTATAGCCGCAGTAACCGATACAGATACGGATCATGGCGTCATCATATTAACAGATGTGTTCGGTGGAACACCATCAAATATAGCTATTCCTGCTATTGAAAAAGGACGCGTTGAAATGATTGCGGGTGTTAATTTGCCCATGCTTATTAAACTGATTTCTATTCGCAAATGTCCTGATATTTCATTATCAGACGCGTTAAGAATAGCACAAGAAGCAGGGCGTAAATATATTAATGTACCAAGTATAATTTTATAGCGGATAATAAAATACCAATGTTTTCCAAAGATACCCTCCCATGTATAAGTCGTCATTTCAATATCTGTAATAAACGTGGGTTGCATGCACGTGCCTCTGCAAAATTTGTACAAACTGTTGACAATTTTAATGTTACTGTTGAAGTTGAAAAGGACGGAAAAATTGTTGGCGGATCATCAATTATGGGACTTATGATGCTAGCGGCTTCATCCGGTTGCAACCTTACCATTCGTGTTTCAGGACCAGAAGCAACAGATGCTCTTAATGCTCTTGAAAAGCTCATCAATAACAACTTTGGAGAGGAAAACTAGTGCTTTTTCATCATAAACAAGGATGATAATTCTTAGAAAATAGGAACTTTCCATCATTATTTTGAATTTTAATTTCTCTTCCCGCTTTTATACCAATATTCATATCCATTATAGATTGGTATAATTATCATAAATGTAAAAGCTTATAGTTATTTTGTTATGCAATAATTTTTTCCTTTTCCTAACATTATTTGGCCCATTTGAATAGTTTTGCGTATTATGGCTATTCCCCAACTTAATCATATAATTAGACCTTTACAGAAAAGAGAACTCTTCACCTTTGTATTAGAATATGCTTTATTTTAGGCTAAAGATAAATGTCAAAATAATTTCGCACATCAAAAATCTATCAACTTTCTTATTTTCTGCTCACTTTGTAGCTTTTATAATACACAAGTAATCTTCCATTGCACATCATTGTGATACAGATCATGAAAATGCAATTCTTATCAATGTCATAACCATTTTCTTAAAACGAATAAGCTTTGTAAGCTCATAATTATAGTAAGAATTCTTTAGACATTCTTTTTCTATACTATTGCCTTGTTTTCTGTGGTACGTGCCCCGCCCTTATTATCTATATTGCGCTTGGGATAACATCTTTCATTATAAGGAGATAATATCATGGATCGTCTATTTAGTGCTCTTCAGATTCCTCAACAAACAACAAAAGCCCTCATATCATTGCAAAATGGCTTACCAAAAGCGCAATGGATCAATCCGCAAAATTTTCATGTAACCTTATCTTTTTTTGGCGAAGTTGAAAGCTCCCTAGAAGATGAAATTATGCATACCTTTAACACTATAGAACTTCCTTCTTTTACGCTACAGATAAAGGGTTTTGAAGTTTTTAGTTCAGAAAATGCTCCCCATTCTCTTGTGGTTTGCATTGAACCTTGTGAAAAGCTTACTCTTTTACATGAAAAGATGCAATATATCCGGAATAAATTAGAGTTAAAGCCTGATGAAAGACTATTTATTCCGCATATCACTCTTGCACGAATATTTGATATTAATCTTAAAGATCTTTCTTCTTATCTATCTTCTCGAGATGATTTTTCGCTCCCTCCTTTTGAGGTTGATCATTTTGTTTTATTGTTATCGGCCTCTCCCTTAAATAAGACTCCCTATATTGTAAAAGGAAGTTGGGCGCTTCAAAGATAAAAGGGTGTTATAAACACCCTTTAAAAAAAGACTTCATATATATGTAATTGCAGGGAATACTGCATTTTATGTTGGAGATTTATTATTGATGTGTTTTAAGCCGAATCAGCTTCAACAGAAGCTTCTTTTGCTCCTCCTTTAGCTACACCCACTATAGCTGGACGTAGCACCCTTTCCCCGATAATATAACCTGCCTGAACCACTTGTTGAACAGTATTATCTGGAACATCAGCATTGGGAATTTCAAACATCGCTTGATGAAAGTGAGGATCAAATTTTTGCCCCTCTGGATGAATTTTTTGCACCCCATGACGTTCTAATGCTGCCATCATGGCACGTTCAGTCATTTCAACGCCTTCTGCTAATGATTTCAAACCAGCATCACTCTCCCGTGCACCTTCTGGAATCGCTTCCAAAGCACGATTGAGATTGTCAGAAACCGATAACATATCCCTTGCAAAATTAGCAATGGAATAAGCCTTTGCATCCGCCACATCTCGCATAGTACGGCGTCGAAGATTTTCCATATCTGCAACAAGACGTAAAAGTTGATTTTTCAATTCTTTATTTTCATCCTGCAAAGACGCTAAAAGATCACTAACCTCATTGCTTTCTGTTTCAACGACTTCGTGTTCCTCTGTTTTATGTGTTTTTAAAAATTCATCGGCTGCCTGTTTAAGTGTATTACGATCAGCTGGATTTTTTAAATCACAATTTTCAAATGAAGCGTCAGTAAATTTGTTTTTTTCATCAGACATAAAAATTTTATTCCTTCATAAGATTCGTTATTCTCGATATCGAAATTCTACAGACAAAAATCAAGGGGTATCGATGTATATAATACAATGAGCTTTTATAGTACAAATACTTACTTGCACCGTTTTAACGCAATAACTGTGACACAAGTTGAGCTGTATAATCAACCATGGGCACGATCCTTGCATAATTAAGCCGTGTAGGACCAATAACACCTAAAGCACCAATGACTCTTTGTTGTGAATCACGATAAGGTGCTACAACTAAAGAAGAACCAGAAAGTGAAAATAACTTATTTTCTGAACCAATAAAAATTCTAACCCCAGAACCTTCATCCGTTAAATCGAGAAGCTGTGCCATACTCTCACGCGTTTCAAGATCATCAAACAAATGGCGCAACCGTTCTAAATCTTCTTCTGCTTTTACATCTTCAAGCAAATTGCTACGCCCGCGAACAATGAGGTGTATTTTATGATCAGCATCTTCTCCTCCCCAAAGAGCTAATCCCGTTTCAACAAGATGATGCGATAAATCATCAAGTGCAGCCCGTGTTTCTGCACATAAGCGGGCAATTTCCCCTTTAGCTTCACTTAGTGTGCGCCCTTGGATATGGGCATTGAGAAAATTCGTTGCTTCCGTCAATTGTGCATGAGTAACCCCTTCTGGTAAATGAACAATACGATTTTCAACTTCACCTTGTTGAGTCACCAAAACGGCAAGAGCGTTCTCCCTATCAAGGCGCACAAATTCAATATGTTTCAATGTTCCTTCTTGTTTCGTTGCTAAAACAAGCCCTGCCCCACGTGATAGATCTGAAAGAACTCGGCTTGCTTGAACAAGAAAATGTTCAACCGATTGTGCATGACCAGCCTCTTTGACTTGCATTTCAATATTTTCTCGCTCTTCGTTTGGCAAATCACCCGCTTCCATAAATGCATCAACAAAAAAGCGTAAACCTGATTGTGTTGGCATTCGACCCGCAGAAACATGTGGTGCATAAATCAAACCGAGATGTTCAAGATCACTCATCACGTTACGAATCGTTGCAGGTGATAATGTCTGTTGCAAAAGCCGCGAAAGATTACGTGACCCTACAGGTTCCCCATCATTAAGATAAGCTTCAACAATATGGCGAAAAATATCACGCGAACGCTCATCAAGATATTTTAGTTCATTATCAATAGTTTTGTGTTTCATCACAATTGTTTCACTATTTTTAAAATCCTCATCTCTTATATAAGTTTTGCCAAGGTTTGGTCAAATAGTCTAAAGTAGTATAAAAACATATTATCCTATTGAGCTGTAAAATGCTACCTTTCAGAGTGATGCTTGATAAATTACGCAGGAAATATTTTTTGTTAGAGTGTATGAGAAATATTTAAGATAAGAGTTGATCTGTAAAGTGGTCTGCTGTAGGGACTTGTCAAAAGAATCTAGATTGATTAAAAACCGCTGTAAGTAGAAAATTTTACCCTTTAGAGCAAGCAGAAAATTGGAAATTTACCATAAAAATGCTATCATAAAAAAGACATGTCTTTCCTATCTTTGCAAGGTTATCTTCGTACAAGATAAAAAATTTTATTGGAACAAAATATCATAAAACATGTAAAATAATCATATCATGTAAAATCAAGCAGAATGTGTGTGTATGAGCATTTAAGCCGGTTTTTAGCACAAAAATAATTCCCCTTTCATTTTTGGAGAAATCTATATGAGAAGCATAGCAGATAAAAAACTTGTCATTGCTACACATAACACCGGAAAATTGCATGAAATCACTACTTTAATTACGCCTTTCGGTTTAATAATACAATCGGCAAAAGAAATGGGCTTGCCAGAACCAAAAGAAACAGGAAAAACATTTGAAGAAAATGCTTATATTAAAGCTTTTTCAGCAGCAAAAAAGACAGGACTTCCTGCCCTCTCTGATGATTCAGGCTTAGAGGTAGATGCATTGGAGGGTGCGCCAGGCGTTTATACCGCTGATTGGGCAATTCAAGCCGATGGTACACGTAATTTTCCAAAAGCTATGAAAAAAATAGAAAATGAACTCCAAAAAGTCGGAGCACGAGAAAAAAACCAACGGAAATGCCGTTTTATATCCGTAATTTGCATTGCATGGCCTGATGCTCATGCAGATTACTTCCGCGGATGCGTTGAAGGAACGTTCATTTGGCCTCCACGGGGAGACAAAGGCTTTGGTTTTGATCCTATTTTTTTACCCGATGGATATGAAAATACCTTTGGAGAAATGTCAACAGAGCAAAAACACAACTGGAAATGTAATGATATTCCCCCTCTTTCACATCGCGCACGTGCTTTCAAACTTTTGGCAGAAAACCTTTTAGCATTCTCATGAATGAACCTTTTGGCATTTACATTCATTGGCCCTTTTGTGCAGCTAAATGTCCTTATTGTGACTTTAATTCGCATGTTCGCATCCATGGTGTTGATCAACCACGTTTTGTCACCGCCTTTAAGCGCGAAATAGAAACGCAATACCACAAAATAGGCCCACGCCATATTACAAGTATTTTTATTGGTGGAGGAACCCCTTCTCTTATGGAGCCGCAAACTGTCGATGCCCTATTGCAAGCACTTGCAAAAAAATGGGTAGTCGATGATAAAGTTGAAATTACATTAGAAGCTAATCCATCCAGTGTGGAAGCAGAGCGCTTTCGTGGATACCGTACGGCAGGTGTTAATCGCTTATCTCTAGGAATACAAGCGCTCAATGATAAAGCATTGCGCAAACTTGGCCGACTCCATAATGTGGAACAAGCTCTTTGTGCCATTACTTTAGCGCGACAAATTTTTCCACGTTTATCCTTTGATCTCATTTATGCCCGCCCTGAACAAACTCTTGAAGAATGGAAATCTGAACTTGTACAAGCAATTGATTTAGCAGCAGACCATCTTTCTCTTTATCAATTGACAATCGAAGAAGGAACTGCCTTTAAACGGCTTCATGATGCAGGAAGACTTATCCTTCCCCCATCAGAGCTAGCAGCAGATCTGTACCATCTTACTCAAGAAATAACCGCACTGCATGGACTTCCTGCCTATGAAATCTCAAACCATGCAATGCCCGGTGCCGAATCAGCACACAATCTTCTTTATTGGCGTTATCACCAATATGCAGGCTTTGGTCCAGGAGCACATGGACGTTTCATTGAGCACGCACCGAATCATTCCTCTTTCTGTTCAAAAACATCATTATCACACCTTAAAAACCGTGAACGTTATGTCACAATAAATGAAAAACATCCCGAACAGTGGCTTAATTTGGTAGAAACAACAGGACATGGCTGTATTGAAACGGAACATTTAACCACTGAACAACAGGCAAATGAAATGCTCCTTATGGGATTACGCCTTTGCGAAGGCTTAGAACTTATACGCTATGAAACCTTAAGCCCTAAACGTATCCCAATGGAAAAACTGATCGATTTACAACACCAAGAATTGATAGAAATGGTGGATAACCAACGCTTAAAAGCAACAACCAAAGGACGTATTGTTCTTGATCACATCATCAGCCAACTCGCAAACTAAAGTTTTTATAACAACATACTTATTTTAATCATAATTATCATTTTTCATAGCAAAAGCGAGACTAAAATATTGTAAGATTCCCTTATTTTAAATCTGTTTATAGTCAATTAATTACAACCATTCGCTTACACCTTAAAAATAGGGAATGTGGATAAAAACTATAAAAAAGAGGCAATACCTTTTATGAACACTCTCAAATGAAAGCTATCGCAATATTTTGAGCTGGAAAGTGTATAGTGGTCTAGCTTTTTTCATAAGCGCAAAGATGATGCAATACTATAGACTTTATACACTTCACGGAAAATTACATATTCATAAGAACCATTGTAGCATGAATATGATAAAAACTGAGAGATATTTCTTTAAAACAAGCACATGAATATATAACACGATGATTTTTGTTCTTTATGAGATCGTGGCACTATTAAAGAACCAAAGACATAAGCATGAAACAATCTCTATTATTTACTCTAGATTCTTTTGAAAACTGTAAAATCGCATGAAAAAGGATAGTAAAAAGGTACATTTATTTTTACCTTTATGCTTTTATATCCTCCCTCAATGAGACTCTATGTCTGCTTGTGAAGAAGCAAAGCCGAGCACCAGCACATAACTTTACCAGCTCGTGGGTGTTGCGACGGCCCTTGGCACTTGAGACGGTTCATAAGAGACATTTGTATTCCTTTCTTCTATAGTTTTTACCCACACACTCATCCCCGCTTGTTATGTGCAAGCAAATGATTTCTCTTGATTTAAGATAAACAGGTTTGAAATGAAAGAATCCTCGAATATTAGGGCTCTTACCCAACATGCAAAACAATGAATTATTCTTATAAATCAATGTGATGTATCTTAAGAGATTACAAAAACAGATATACATGCAACATTTTACCTCACCCTGACATATAAAAACTGTTGTAACAAAGAAAATTGTGAACCAATATTTGAGACATGCCGTTGTGTGCTTGGTATTGATTTATAAGGTAACAGCAAAATCACGAATTTTATTAAACATACAATGCTATAAAATCACAAATATACTAAATATGAATCGGCATTGCTTCGTTGGCGAGCAAAATGGTATTCGTTGCATATCACCTTACTTGTATGTGTACATGCTTATGGCTATCTATACACGTCCTTTAAGGTTATTTTATAACTAATTGAAAATAATAATATAGGACAATCCTTGACTAAAAAAGTCAATGTGATGCTACAGAAGAATTTCTATATATCTTTATCATCAAAAATATTAAAGCTGATTGGATAAGCTTACTTTCTATCTCATAATGATTTTTTCTACAATAAAGGTTCTTTGGAGTAACAAAGAGTATGGCAAAATATATGGATAAAATAAACTTGAAGCGTATTTCTATAGGCTTTATTTTAAAAGAAGTTCATTGAAACAAGGAAAGCATTTTATGAACATGCAGAAATCATATAAGACATGTGGTATGAATGAATGCATTTACGTTGTACGAACTTTTTACAATAGCAGCATGTTTTTGTGTGTCTTTATGGCTCCAATCTGTCATCACACAATGATGATATAATATTCATTGTTTTCCATATATGATTGCGTGTGACTTCCTTTCTACACTTTAAAGAACGAATATTTTCAATCCAATATGGTCTAAACAGTTCTGCTTCTTCAAACAGGTCTCTTTTGGCTTTTCAATTATGTAATTCACTTAACTAAAGACTCTACAGGCAAGAATCCCAACTTAAGAATATTCATCACTTACTCTAAGACTACTTAATATATTAAGTTTTACGAGTCTCGTATCACCACACCTTATCTTATGGCACAACAAGACAAAGGTATTTTTGAACCAACAATTATTTCTTTATGCAAAAAAATCAACAATAAAACGCTCATAAATAGCAGTGAGCGTTTCCACGGCTTCAAGAGATACACACTCATCTACCATATGCATCGTTTGCCCTGGTAAGCCAAACTCAACCACTGGGCAATAGTCCTTAATAAATCGCGCATCTGAAGTACCACCAGAAGTAGAACATTCTGGTATACTCCCTGTTACACATTTAATCGCATTAGATACAGTTTGAATGAGTTTATCATTTTTAGTCAAAAAAACATCCCCTAAACTTGGAATCCATTCAAGCTGATAAGAGGGATATTGATCACTATTGTTTTTTGCTTGCACCAAAGCAAGGCGCTTTTCAATTTCCTCCATCAGTGTTTCTTTTGTCCAAAGATCATTGTAGCGTATATTAAAACGAACCGTTGTCTGCGCTGGAATAACATTGACTGCTAAGTTACCGGTATCGATGGTTGTTAGTTCTAAATTACTCGGTTGAAAATTCTCTGTCCCTTTATCTAAAGCTGTTTGTGTCAATACTTGAATCAGCTTACTTGCCAAAGGCAAGGGATTGGCAGCCCGTTCTGGAAAAGCAACATGGCCTTGGCGACCTTTCACGATAATGATACCAGAAATCGATCCGCGACGACCAATTTTGATAATATCACCAACAGTCTTTACACTTGTTGGTTCTCCCACAAGAGCCGCAGTCCATTTTTCGCCTTTTTTTTCTGCCCATTTGAGAAGTTTTACCGTACCATTAACGGCAGGTCCTTCTTCATCACCTGTAATTAAAAGGCTTACCCTTCCTTTAATGGACTGTTTCTCAAGAACTCGCGCTAGAGCCGCAATAAAACAAGCGATACCACCCTTCATATCAACAGCACCCCGCCCATATAATTTCCCCTGATCTATAACAGCTTCAAAAGGTGGATAAGTCCAATCTTCCAATGCGCCTGGCGGTACGACATCCGTATGACCCGCAAACATAAGATGGGGTCCTTCACTTCCCATTTTTGCATAAAGATTTTCAACATTATCTGTATTTTTATCCGTAAAAATAGGGCGATCGACGTGAAATCCCATTTTTTTCAAAAATTGTTCCAAAGTTGATAAAGCCCCTGCTTCATGAGGTGTAACAGAAGGACAACGAATAAGTGCCTGTAATAGCTGAAGTGGATCTGTAAGAACAGACATAAGGTCCCTTCCCATTTTTTTATAAGTCATCGGAACTTAGAGTTATTACGCTGAATTACAAAAAAGATAAAGCAAAAACATTGAAGACACTCAGCAAACCAAGCAGGGGAGAACAATCGTGCTGAGAGCTTCAATGGCTTCCTCATTATGATGCATGAGCAAGCACACACTCAACAAAACACTCAACAAAAAGTTCCGTTAAATATTGCCTTCATTTGAAAGTTTTTTACGCCTCTAATTTATATGAATCAAAATTAATTGCATGCAGTCTAGGAGCATTTTCTTTCAACCAAGCTCGATATGTTTTACTATCAGGACATAGCTCTTCACAAAGAGCCCAAAATCTTGGTCCGTGATTCATTTCAACAAGATGAGCAACTTCATGGGCAACAACATACTCAACAACTTCTTTTGGTGCCATAATAAGGCGCCAAGAAAAAGAAAGACGCTTATCGATTGAACAAGAGCCCCAACGACTTCTCGTATCTTTATAACAAATGGATTTGACTTTACGTTCTACCTGATGAGCATAAAGTGCCACCAAAGGCGTTATAATAAGCGCCGCTTGTTTTTTTAAAACGTCAGCAATGCGTCTTGGAAGATATTCTAATTGACCATAAACAATAATTTCAGGCCCTTGCTCCGCATCTGCTGTAACAATTTCTGTTACTCCACGTCCCTTTCTATGCTTTATGGTATGAGAAACGCCCAATAAAGGTATTGTCGCCCCCTCTTTGAGATAAGCATTTTCAGGAGAGACTTGTACACGAGCAAGACGTGCCTCAATCCAAGACCGATGTTTTTCAATAAAATTTTCAACCGCATAGAGATTTATCGCTGGTGGTGTTGTTACACAAATCTCCTGATTTCTGGCATCGATACGTAAGGTAAGACGGCGCGCATACTTATTTTCCCGCACCCGTACAGGTACAGAGCGATCAGAAAAAATAAAATGCTGTTTAGAAATGCTCATATATTTTTATCTTCATCATTAATAAATAAATATACCCCTTATTTTGCATTAATCTGATTAATAAAAGATCTCAATACTGCTTCAAGGCAATCTAAATCTTGTGGACGAGAAAAGCGATGATCTGCATCACGAACAAGTGTCAATGTTACATCATGGAGAGGTAAATGATCAAGTAAAGTCAATGTATGATGATAGGGAATATCTTCATCTTCCATCCCTTGTAGAATATGGACAGGACACCCAACATCAATGCATCCTTTCATAACACAATTTTCGCGTCCATCTTCAATCAATGTTTTTGTAAAGGGCATTGGCTCTATATCATCAACTGCAGGTCGTTCAATATAGCCTTTTTCTTCCAAAACCTTCCATTCTTCTGGGCCTAATTTTGGTTCCACCAATGTTTGTGTAAAATCAGGCGCTGGAGCAATCAATATCATGCCAGCAAGCTTCTTATTTTTCTGTGCTAGCATCATAGCAAGCCTTAGCGCAATCCACCCACCCATAGAGGAACCAATCAAAATTTGTGGACCCTCACAATAGGTTTCAAAAATCGCTAAACTTTCCTTAACCCAACGCGAAATTGTTCCTTGAAAAAAATCACCTTCAGATTCTCCATGTCCAGAATAATCAAAACGTAAACAAGACAAATCATTCTTCTGAGCAAACTGATCAACTAACGTTGCCTTACTTCCCAACATATCGGATTGATAGCCAGGAAGCCAAACCAAACCTGGAGATTGGCGCCCCTTGCGATAGCGTACCGCAAGTGCGGTGTTCTCAAACGAAAAAAACTGACAAGGAATATTTTGATCCATGATTCTTTATCCTCCATAAAACAATTTCTTTAAATTAAGAGAAAAACTTTTATAATCTAAATCATTCCAAAAAGTAATAAATCAAATAATGAAAAAGATACGAATTATTGTTGTTTTTAGGTGCATAATTGTATATTAAATTAACTGTAGTTGAATCAAAATTTAAGGAGCATAAACCATTCGTAAACCGTTTAAAATGACACCTACCCAAAAAGACGGACCACGTTCAAATCAGGATATTCGGGTACCTCATGTTCAGCTTATCAATGATGAGGGACAACATAAGGGAGTTGTTGCGATACAAGAAGCTCTTGCTATGGCTGCAGATGCGGGACTTGATTTGGTTGAAATTGTACCAAATGCGGAGCCACCTGTATGTAAAATCATCGATTTGGGAAAATTAAAATATCAAACCCAAAAAAAAGCTGCTGAAACACGTAAAAAGCAAAAAGTCATCGAAATCAAAGAGATTAAGATGCGCCCAAATGTTGATGTCCATGATTATGGAGTCAAACTCAAGGCTGTTCATCGCTTTATTGATCATGGTGATAAAGTAAAGATTACTTTGCGTTTTCGTGGTCGTGAGATGGCTCACCAAGATCTTGGATTAAAGCTTCTTCAGCGTGTGAAAGAAGATACAAGTGAAATTGCCAAAATCGAATTGGAGCCAAAGCTTGAAGGC
>NZ_JBHIQG010000051.1:0-11637 GCF_042196425.1 Bartonella sp. AD328YNZD
GCAGAAAAGATGGCAACCGGAAGTGTTCGCTGGACGCTTATAAAGGAGTCTTATGTGAAGGGGGCTCCAGAAGAAACAACTATACAAGGTGATATAACAATTCCTGATGAAGGGATATCATTACGGTTAATTTTACGTCGTAATACCGATCAGTCATTTCCTGCTGCGTATATTATGGACCTTATTTTTATTCTTTCGGATAAATTTTTAGGTAAAGCTATAAGCAATGTTCAAGCATTAACCTTTAAAGCAAGTGAACAATCCATTGGACTGGCTTTAACAAGAACTATTGCTGCAAAGATTAACGATGACTTTTTTCTTGTCGCATTGAGTGGAAATCATCCATTTCTTGATCGAAATTTACAATTGATGCGAGAATTAGATTGGATGCGTTTGGTGTTAACGGATAAAAACGGGCGTATAAGTGAATTAACCTTTGCAAAAGGACCAACAGGTAAGTCTATTTTTAATGAAGTTATTGGACAATGGCTTGCACAACAAGATAAGTTAACAGTTCTTGGTCAAAAAAATAAAACATAGATGCAAAAAAATAAACGGCTGTGAAGAATTCTCTATATCTGTTTCTATCAATTATACCAAATGCGCTCAACAAAGCCTATACATCAATAACTCAAAAAATTAGATAGGCTAATTTACCCGTATAAAGCCAATATATGCCTTTTTTCATTTTTACTTTAAGAATGTGCAAACAATTGGCTTTATACTTAATTCTAGAATTTTATACTTGAGCTTGAGATAAAGTAGAATCTTTGATAAAGTTTTGCACTTTTTCAAATGCACGCATTTCAATTTGTCTTACTCGTTCTCGACTAATATTGAATTCACCAGAGAGTTCTTCTAGGGTTAGTGGGATATCGTTTAAACGACGCGCTTTGAATATACGTTTTTCGCGTTCATTGAGATTGTCCATGGCATTTATGAGCATGGAACGGCGATTTTCTAATTCACTTTTTTCAATTAAAATTTGTTCTTGATCGTTAGATTCATCCACCAACCAATCTTGCAACTCGCTGTTTTCCCCTTCCTTTGTTCGAATCGGTGCATTGAGTGACGTGTCACCACCAAGCCTGCGATTCATTGAAACAACTTCATCTTCCGTAACATTCAACTGTGTTGCAATTTCTTTTACTTGTTCTGCGTTGAGATCACCGCTATCAAGGGCTTGAAGTTTACTTTTTATCTTACGAAGGTTGAAAAACAAGCGCTTTTGATTGGCTGTTGTCCCCATTTTCACCAAACTCCAAGATCGCAATACATACTCTTGGATTGATGCTTTAATCCACCATATTGCATAGGTTGCAAGACGAAAACCCCGTTCTGGTTCGAAACGTTTAACAGCTTGCATGAGTCCAACATTACCTTCTGAAATGACTTCCCCAATGGGGAGTCCATAGCCCCGATATCCCATCGCTATTTTAGCTACGAGACGCAAATGACTGGTTACCAGCCTATGCGCAGCTTTTAAGTCATTATGCTCACGGTAACGCTGAGCTAACATATATTCTTCTTTTGGTTCAAGCATTGGAAAACGACGGACTTCCTCTAAGTAACGATTTAAACCGCCATCACCTGTTATTACTGATAACAAATTCATATGGGCCATATAGCACCCTCCTTTTGTCTGAATTCCCTGATAAGGCAAATTCTCTGTTTCAGATAGCGAACTACCCTTGTAACCTCACTTTAGCATATTTTTGAATTTTGTTCAAAAAAAGATATTTTATTGTCAAATCTTGAGAAGGAGAAAAGTTTCAATTCATTTTTTTAAAATGCTTAATAAGTTTAGCCATATCTTGAGGCAGCGGTGTGGAAAACGACATAACTTTACCGGTAGAAGGATGTTCAAAAGTAAGACTTGCAGCATGGAGTGCATGTCGGTTGAATTGATCTATTGCATTTTTAATAATGGGATTAAGGGTATTTGACTTTGTTTTAAAAGCATTTCCATAAACCGTATCACCTACGAGAGGATGTCCGATATGAGCCATATGAACACGGATTTGATGGGTACGTCCGGTTTCCAAACGACATTCCAGAAGGCTAGCAAAAGACGTTGAGTCTGGATGAGTACCGTATTTTTCAAGCAGAGAAACATGTGTAACAGCATGACGAGCATAAGAATTTTGGCTATGAATAACAGCTTGCTTTGTTCGGTTATGGGGCGAACGACCAAGTGATGCATCAATTGTCCAGACATTACGGTGAGGTGCCCCCCAAATCAAGGCATGATAACGTCGATCTAATGCGCAGGTACGTCCATGATCAGAAAATTGAGCGCTAAGACTTTTATGGGCCAGATCATTTTTTGCAACAACCATGACACCGCTTGTATTTTTATCGAGACGATGGACAATGCCAGGGCGTTTAACACCACCTATACCAGATAAACTATTACCACAGTGGTAAATAAGAGCATTAACCAACGTACCAGTCCAATTGCCATTCCCAGGATGAACAACAAGACCAGCTGGTTTATTAATAACGATGATATGATCATCTTCAAAAAGGATGTCCAATGCAATAGCTTCAGCGCTAGGTTCTGCATCACGAAGATCAGGCATTGCCAATTCAATTATTTGGTTAATTTTTAATTTTGTTTTTGGTTCCTTTATGAGATGACCATCAATCTTAAGACAGCCTTCATGGATGAGGGCTTGCAAACGTGAACGTGAGAGCACATTATGGTATTGTTTTGCGAGCCACTGGTCAAGACGTTGCCCAAGAGCACCTTCATCCGTTATTTTCTGTATTACCATACGATTCCTATTAAGTTTTTAATAAGATTCTCTTACCAGTATGAAATTGCTTTACTATCAAGAAATTCTTTAATTCCCCAATGTCCCCCTTCACGGGCGCGCCCAGAAAATTTTACACCTCCAAAGTAGCTTCCACTGGGTAACCCATGTCCATTAACTTCTACCATACCAGAGCGTACTTGTGCTGCAATACGACGACATTTGTTGCGATCTTGTGATTGAATATAATTTGTAAGACCATACTCAGTGTTATTGGCTAAAGCGACGGCTTCTTCTTCTGTACTAAAAGCAAGAATCGAGAGAACTGGACCAAAGATTTCTTCTTTAAAAATACGCATATGAGGTTTTACATCAGCAAAGACTGTTGGACGAACATAATAACCGCGTTCCATTCCTTTTGGTAAACCAATTCCGCCTGCAACAAGAGTTGCACCTTCATCAATTCCCGATTGGATAAGTTCTTGAATTTTATCGTATTGTTTTTTTGAAACGACAGGCCCAATATGATTTCCTTCTTGGTAGTTTGGTCCTACTTTTGTTGTTTCTGCAATATCTTTAGCTATTTTTACGGCTTTGTCATAGATGCTCTGTTCCACAAGCATACGAGTCGGTGCATTACAACTTTGTCCACTATTATAAAAGCAATGTCGTGCACCACGTTGAATAGCATCTGAGTCGGCATCAGCAAAGATAATATTCGCTCCTTTTCCCCCAAGTTCCAGACAGACTCTTTTTAAAGTTGCGCTGGCATTTTTCGAAATATCTTTTCCTGCTCTGGTTGAACCAGTAAAGCTGATCATTTCTAAATCTGGATGTGCAGAGAGGTAAGAGCCGACAGTCGCACCATCACCATTGATTAAATTAAAAACACCGGCTGGAAGTGCTGCTTCATCTAAAATTTCAGCAAAAAGCATAGCAGAAAGAGGCGCAATTTCAGAGGGTTTTAACACCATGGTACAGCCAGCCAAGAGAGCCGGGATAACTTTAAGCGTTACTTGATTCATGGGCCAATTCCATGGCGTAATTAATCCTACAACGCCGATAGGATCGTAGTGAAGGATGGCTTGCTCATTTCCCTTTATTAAAGTTTCTTGGAACGAAAACTCTTTATAAGCTTTGATAAAATTGCGAATATGAGAACTTCCGGTTGCAGTTTGCGCATTAAGCGCCATATCAATCGGTGCTCCCATTTCCATTGAAATAGTTTTTGCCATGTCTTTGGAACGTTTTTCATAGATCTCTAGAATTTTTTCAACGAATCCAAGACGCTCGCTTGGTGACGTTGTTTTCCATTTTTGAAACGCTTCTTTAGCCGCGTTAATTGCCTTATCAGCATCTTTTGTACTTCCAAGGCTAATGACAGCACAAGCCTCTTCTGTTGATGGATTAATGACGTCAAAGTCGTGAGGAGTGCTTGGATTATCCCATAGACCATTGATATAAAATTTCCGTTTGTTAAACATAATTGGCTCCCTTTTTTCTATTTGTGTTTATGTCATTATGATTATCTTAGTCTAAGCCTTTTTAAACGAGGATAACAAGGGTAATCTTATAAAAACGCGAGAAACTAGATTATATTATGGTAATTGAGCATGAAGAATTTAATAGAGCAATGCTTATATAACTATTTGTATTATCGAGACTAATTTCTTTTATGAACAGGGAGAGAAAGAGAGGTATAGACAATTTCCTTGAAGCTTTTTTATCATGAAGTTTTTTTTCAAAACGAATGGAATACGCGCTATACGACACCATAAACTGGGTAATTTACGTCGTAAATAGGAAGAAAAAACATTATGAATATGCATTATGGCATTATTTTTTTTATTGAAAAGTAGCTATCAGCAAAAGGTTATTAACCTTCATACGATAGTCTCTATGAATTCTTTTTGAAAAGATTATTTTTCTCATTGCTATAAATTTGTTGGGTGCCATGCATAATTCGAAAACAAAATCTATTTCTACATCTTCTTTTTCTGATGATGGTACAAAAGGTGCATCAAGAGAAGATTTATCTATTAAGATTACCGAGATATTTCCTTATCCGGAAGTGTGGAAAAAGGCATTTACCCTCGGAAAAAATGTCCGTTTTACGCGTACCCCAGAAGTTGAGATTTTGCGTCGTCGTATAGAAACAGATCCAATTTTTGCAAAACAGTTTAAAATTTTTACGAAACAAGATCAAAAACAAATTACAGATATTGTACGCTGTAACAAGAAAACGAAAAATGTTCTATCCACAAAAAAAGTCATTAATCCTCAATCAATAGAGAATAAAACGTCAGTTTGTCATTCAACAGTTTTACAGCAGTTGTCACGACAGACTATTGGTATGTCACCAGAAAATATTCCGCTTAAGGAGGATAAACAAGAACATAAATTACCAGGAGAAAATGTGCTACAAAAAATGAATCCTGCTTTGCACCTTTCCAATGATGCATTTTTTGAGTGTGAATCTTTGATATTTGAATATGTGGATACTCAAACTTCAAAAGAGGATGCATCGATTGACACAAAAAATGAAATTACACCTCATATTCCTTCTGCCTTTGATGAGTCAATAACTGCTCTTTATCGTGTTCTTGAATACCGCTTTCCACAACTTTATGATTCAATTACATCAGAATCTCCAGCAGAAAGGATGCGAGGTGTTGAGCAAATTTCTGATTTAATGCATACAAATAATGATACGGCTAAAAAGTATCATTCTAAGCTTTCTGTTGAAGATTGTGCTCATACGTCAAGTGATGCAGAGGCGTTAAACAATACTGAGGCGTTAAGCGGTGCTGGGGCTCGTATAGAGACTGAAAATAGCAATAATACTATCGCTAATAATACCGTTGATTGTGTAACAAAAGATGTCACAAAGAATTCAAAAGATTTGTCTGTGATGCAAGCAAACGTTAAAACTAAAATATTCCAATCTAGCCGCGCGCCATTAGGCAATTATGATTCTGCTTTTGTGCAAAATATGCACTCTGTTGACTGTGATGTTTATGAGTTTCCTCCGGTCAGTTTATTACAGAAACCTGTTTTTCATGAAGGTACGATGATTCCTCAGGAAACATTAGAACGTGGTGCTGGACTTTTGGAAAGTGTTTTGGAAGATTTTGGTATTAAGGGTGAAGTTATCCATGTACATCCAGGGCCAGTGGTTACAATGTATGAATTTGAGCCTGCTGCGGGTGTAAAGTCATCGCGCGTTATTAATCTTTCTGATGATATTGCGCGTTCTATGTCTGCTATTTCTACACGCGTTGCTGTCATTCCTGGACGTAATGTTATCGGGATTGAGTTACCCAATGCGGTTCGTGAAACCGTTTATTTACGTGAATTAATCCAAACACGTTCTTTTCGTGAAAGTGAATTTAAACTTGCTCTTGCTTTGGGGAAAGGGATTAATGGTGAACCGGTCATTGCAGAATTAGCAAAAATGCCTCATTTATTGGTTGCGGGAACAACAGGATCAGGAAAGTCTGTTGCAATTAATACAATGATTTTGTCGATTCTTTATCGTATGACACCAAAGCAGTGTCGTTTGATCATGGTTGATCCTAAAATGTTAGAGCTCTCTGTTTATGATGGCATACCACATCTTTTAACACCTGTTGTAACAGATCCTAAAAAAGCAGTAACAGCTTTAAAATGGGCGGTTCGTGAAATGGAAGAACGTTATCGCAAAATGGCTAAGTTAGGTGTGCGTAATATTGATGGTTTTAATGCACGCGTTGCACTTGCAGCTCAAAAAGGCGAAACGATCATGTGTACTGTACAATCGGGCTTTGATAAGGAAACAGGGGAAATGCTTTATCATGAAGAAGCCATGGATCTCACGCAGCTTCCTTATATTGTTGTGATTGTTGATGAGATGGCTGATCTTATGATGGTGGCAGGGAAAGAAATAGAGAATGCCATTCAGCGCTTAGCGCAAATGGCGCGTGCGGCAGGTATTCATCTTATTATGGCAACGCAGCGTCCTTCTGTTGATGTTATCACAGGGACAATTAAAGCGAACTTTCCTACCCGCATTTCTTTTCAAGTAACCTCAAAAATTGATAGTCGTACGATCTTGGGTGAACAAGGTGCTGAAACGCTTTTAGGTCAGGGGGATATGCTTCATATGGTAGGTGGTGGGCGCATCGTGCGCGTTCATAGCCCTTTTGTCTCTGATGAAGAAGTTGAATCCATCGTTGCACATCTTAAAATGCAAGGAAAACCTGATTATTTAGCAACGGTAACGGATAATGAAGACGATAACAAAGAGGATGCTTCTGCTGATTCAACGGTTGGAGTTTCTGAGGACGAAAATTTTGATGAAGAGGGTGAGGGACTTTATAATCAAGCTGTAAAGATTGTTATGCGTGATAGAAAATGTTCAACATCTTATATTCAGCGTCGACTTTCAATCGGCTATAATAAAGCAGCTTCTCTTGTCGAACAGATGGAAGAAAAAGGCATTGTTGGAGCCGCTAATCATGTTGGAAAACGTGAAATTCTACTCAATGAAGGGAAATAAACAAGCACATTTTAAAATGGGAAATTTTTAAAATGTCTGACAGTCATTATTAAAATGTGCTTGTTTTATTTTTTCAGAGAAAATGGGCTACACGTATTTATCTTTTATAATTATTAAAAAATTGAGTAGAGAGTTATAAAGCAAAAGTGATTTTTTGTATTAAAACTGCTGATGAAGTAAACAGGCTGATATCAAAGGAGATTGTAAGATATTTTTAGTTTTCTCGATGATCTGGAATGTAAAGAAATTAAACAAATCTTTATATGAAGACCGGTGATGTTTGTTTTCTATTCTATTTACAGAGAGATTCTTGAGTCAAGTAGTGTGGTGATATATTTTTTGTTTTTTTCTGTCGCGATTTTAATGAAAAAAAGGTCTTTGGGCGATTATGGAGAATATCATAAGAAGAGTATCCAATATACAAGGTCTGTTGCGTTGGGTGCTTTAAAGCGCTACGCTGAATTTATTATCATTTGATACTGTCAGTGCAAGAAAGATATTCTTACGAGACTTTATTTGAAAAAGAAATTTTTAATTTCGGATTTTTATCATGCAATATACTGATTTATAATGGTAGTTTATCATTATTTGTGTGAATAAAAGTCTCCAATATCGTAAGATTTTTTCATTTCAAATCTATTCCATGTTGAATAGTCAAAACCATTTTTTTGTATATCATAAGTTAAGTTAGCGTATGGGTAAAAAACATTTAAAAAAGGAATTTAAATGCCTCTGATGAGGGCATTCAAATGCCAAAAACTATTGGCAACATGAGGAGCTGGAAAGTATAATGATGGTGCTGGCTGATTTTTGCGTAAGTATAAAATGGTAATACACAATGCTTTGATATCTTCTATGGTGATCTTTATAGCGCACCATTTACGGGGGACGTCGTAAATAAGTTTGGGGATCGTGGATATATCTCTTTAAAACAGGCGCATGAATGCGCAAAATTAAGTGTATTCTTTTTTTGGTGACTATTTTATGTGAGGATCATGTTCCTATTAAGGTGACAAATCTTATTACCTTAATAGGTGAATAAGTAACAGTGTTAGGGAATTCTTTTTATTTTTGTTTTGTTGGTGAAGCAGTCAAAATTTTGCTACAGACAATTGATACAAGATGTCAGAGTATTGTAACCAGAGAAGGTACTTGTAAAAGATTAGCATTATTCGTTTGAGAGTAAATCCAATACTTTTTTAGTTTTAGTTATGCCATTAAAAGAAGATGAGTTGAAGTTAAATACAAATGAATTAAAATGTAAGCAAGAAGCTTTTCGTTTTACACCAGAGCTTTTGCCGCGACCTTTTACGTGGAAAATTGATAGCAATGGTTTATTTTGTGAAGTTTCAAAAGAGTTAGCTGAAGTTGTTGGGCCTCTCTCTTCCTCTATTTTAGGATGTAGTTTTCATGATCTTGCTTATCAATTTAATGATGAGCGGTATCGGATTCTTAGCCGTTTTATTGAAGCGGCTGTACCTTGGAATGAAGAGATTGTTCAATGGCCTGTTGATGGCTGTTCACAATGGCTTGATGTTGAGTTATCTGCTTTACCAATTTTTGATGTTAAAAAGAAGCTTAAGGGATTTTGCGGCTTTGGTGTTTTAAAAGTACGAGAAAAAGTCCAAGAAAAAAGAGATGAAAAGCTGAAGACGGAAATGCCGTGTCTCTCTGAGATAGAACGATCAGCTTTTCGTGAGATTGCCGAGCAATTGCGTGATGAATTGAATTCATCGGAAAAAGAAGAAGAGAATTTTTTTGAAGAGACAGCTATTCAGTTACCATATGCACAGACATTGTCGGTAAATGCTATAGAACAGGCTCTCATAAAAGAGCCAGCTGCAGTTTTATCATTGTTGGATACAGCAACTGATGGTGTTTTATGGTTGGATAAACAGGGCTTTATTCAATCAGCGAGTAGGGCAGCCTTAGCATTAATGAGTTATGAAATAAATGAACTACGAGGACAGCCATTCTCTTCATTATTTACTTTGCAAAGCCAACCTTTGGTTGAAAAATATTTTAAATCAATCCGTATAGAGGGGAAAAATCAGGTTTTAAATCGCAGTGAAAGCGCTGATTTAATGACGAAAAATCATAAAAATATAACCGTTTTGATAACGATTGTATTTTTGGCAAAGCAAGGCAATTATGCTGTTATGTTGCGTGATATAACACAAACAGTTCCATCAGGAGAAAAAAAAGCAGAAGAGGATAAAATCGTTGGAGTTGTTCATGAAATACGAACACCTTTGAATGCTCTTATTGGTTTTGCAGAAATTATGAGAGAAGGCCGTTTTGGTTCGATAGAAAATGAGCGCTATCATGGATATTTACGCGATATTATTTCCTCTGGAAAACATATATTATCGCTGATTAATCAATTACTAGAGTGCTCGAAGATAAATTATTCTGATTCCGATAACCAGATTGATACTTCCCTTATTTCTGAAACATTTGATGTGATATCTTGTTTACGTGCGACGATCGCTTTTCTTGAAACTCAAGCTAATCAGAACGGCATTATCATGCGTATTGTTGCTCCACCTCACGTTCCATTTATTCCTGTATCACGACAAGTGTTTCGCCAGATTATATGGAATCTTCTCTCTAATGCCATTCGTTTTACGCCATTGGGTGGGCAGATTATTGTTCACGTTTCTTATAGAAAAGAACGTGTAAAAATTTCAGTGAGCGATAATGGTATAGGGATGAGCGAAGAAGAGATTATACAGGCACTGCAACCTTATGGCCAAGTAGAGCGCAAAGATGGCCGATCTGGTGATAGCGCTTTTATGGGAACAGGTTTAGGCCTCCCAATGTGTAAAGCAATGGTGGAAGAAAGAGGAGGACAATTTTTACTGTTCTCAAAACCAAACCATGGAACAACTGTGGAAATGTTTTTTCCTCGTGTTCCATGAGGTTAATCATGCATAAAATTATTTTTTCTTAGCCAAAAGATCTCTAATTTCTATTAAAAGTTGTTCTTCTGAAGACGTTTTTTTGGGGCTTTCTTCTTCTTTTCTACGAATTTTATTCATAGCCTTAACGAATAAAAAAAGAACCCAAGCAATAATGAGAAAATTGATAAGTAAAGTAATAAAGTGTCCATAGCTAATGGTTGCTCCAGCTGCTTTGGCGGCACTCAATGTTGCTTGTTTTTCGCCAGCAAGTTGAATAAACATATTAGAAAAATCAATCCCACCTGTAATCAGTCCAATGATTGGCATAAAAATATCATTGACAATTGAGTTGACCAAGCTACCAAAAGCACCCCCTATAATCACACCGATAGCAAGATCAATCATATTACCTTTTAGGGCAAATTCTTTGAATTCTTTAAGCATTGTGTTTTCCCCTTTATGTAAGCGATATACGGTAATTTACTTACCGCTTTTGATGAAAAAGGAAAGGGCAGATTTTATTTTTAGGGTTATATTACGATATTAATATCATTTTCAAAGAACTTTATAAGGTTTAATAAAGAGCTTTAGGATTCTATTTGAATGTACATAGAACATTTCCTAGAAAAAAGCTTTTTTGATAAAAATTATATCTGCTTTTTTCAACAGAAAGTAGAAAACTGTAGCTTAATTTATATAATTGTCTCAAGATTTTTATGTTAACATTAAAAAGAGAGATTTTTACACAATACCACAAAATGGGCTGTGTTGAAAGCTGAGCTATCAGAAAGTTTCTCAAATGAAGTACATATATTGGCATAAAAAGAGAGTTAAGAATAAAAAATCTATTTCAACCCTGGTGGGAGAAATGGATAGAGAAGGTGAGAGTAAGATTTATAACTTAATTTCTCTTAATTTAGCAAGCGATAATAGCGATTAGGGGCATGTTAGAGCTTATCTAAAAGCTATTTGTATTGTGTTACATGAACTGAAAATGGCGATCACCGATGGAAGGTAGCACATTTCATTAACTGGAAGATTGTATTAGTTTATAGACAGGAGAACTATAGGGTTAGCAAGATCATTTTGATTTGGAAGTTGTTGGTATGATAGGATGTGGGTTCAATGATCAACTGTCATCATTTCGACCATGTGTTCGACAATTACTTTTAGTGCTTCTGATGATAAAGGTACGCGAAATTCTGTTGTAGCATCGCGCTTTTCTTTCATATTTTCAGCAGGGATAGTCCATATATCATTATAAATTTGGTCTTTATGAATATGACGTAAAGAGCTAGAGAGAGCGCCTGTAAGGATAAGCAAATGCAAAGCCAGATATTTTATGTTTTGTGTTTTACAAAGCGTTTGATAAAAGGCAGTGACATCTTTCCAATCCATTGCTGGTCTATTTTGCGTTTTATGACGTTGTTTTCCTAAGAGC
>NZ_JBHIQG010000052.1:0-8479 GCF_042196425.1 Bartonella sp. AD328YNZD
GTTTTGCTATTCGTGAAGGTGGTCGTACTGTTGGTGCCGGTATCGTCTCTAAGATCATTGAATAAATAATGCTTGTTGAGTGCTTTGATTATTGAAGGCACTTTGTATAACAGGGAAATAAAGAGCATGAACAGTCAGAATATTCGCATTCGCTTGAAAGCGTTTGATCATAGAATTCTTGATACGTCGACGCGTGAGATCGTATCGACTGCTAAACGTACCGGTGCAAATGTCCGTGGTCCCATTCCGCTTCCTACGCGGATTGAGAAGTTTACGGTCAATCGTGGACCGCATATCGATAAGAAAAGTCGTGAGCAGTTTGAGATGCGAACACATAAGCGTCTTCTTGATATTGTTGATCCAACGCCGCAAACAGTGGATGCGCTTATGAAGCTCGATCTTTCTGCTGGTGTGGATGTAGAAATTAAGCTCTGAGGTTTGAGGACAGAAGGAACAGACCCGATGCGTTCAGGTGTAATAGCACAGAAGCTGGGCATGACCCGTATTTATAATGATGCTGGTGAGCATGTGCCGGTGACGGTACTTCGTTTGGAGAATTGTCAAGTCGTTGCTCAGCGTACAGTTGAAAAGAATGGTTATACTGCTGTTCAATTAGGTGTAGGCTTTGCTAAGGTTAAGAATACTTCACAAGCTCTTCGTGGACATTTTGCTAAGGCTTCTGTTGAGCCTAAAGCCAAAATAGCAGAGTTTCGTGTGAGTCCCGACAATCTTCTTGATGTTGGTACTGAGATTACAGTGGAACATTTTGTTCCAGGACAAAGAGTTGATGTGACTGGTACCAGTATTGGTAAGGGGTTTGCTGGTGTTATGAAGCGACATAACTTTGGTGGACATCGTGCTTCTCATGGTAATTCTATCACACATCGTGCTCATGGTTCTACAGGGCAGTGCCAAGATCCTGGTAAAGTTTTTAAAGGCAAAAAAATGGCTGGCCATATGGGGCAAGTGCGTGTAACAACACAGAATATTGAAGTTGTTTCCACTGATAGTGAGCGTGGTTTAATTTTAGTGCGTGGTGCTGTTTCTGGTTCTAAAGGTTCTTGGATTTTGATACGGGATGCTGTGAAGAAGCGTCTTCCTGATAATGCTCCAAAGCCTGCTGGTATTCGCCGTCTTGTGAAGGAGAAAGCGGAAATGGTTACTCCGGTGACGGAAACCTCTGAAGTTGAGGGAGCCTAATAATGGATCTTGTAATTAAAACTCTTGATGGTAATGAAGCTGGCAAATTAAAGGTTTCTGAAGCTATTTTTGATCTTGTTCCGCGTGAGGATATTTTGCAACGTGTTGTTCGTTGGCAGCTTGCACGTCGTCAGCAGGGAAGTCATCAATCCCAAGGTCGTTCTGATGTGTCGCGAACAGGGGCAAAAATGTTTAAACAGAAAGGAACTGGGCGTGCTCGACATTCATCTGCACGTGCGCCGCAGTTTAGAGGTGGGGGTAAGGCACATGGACCGGTGGTTCGTAGCCATGCGCATGATCTTCCTAAAAAAATTCGTGCTCTTGGATTGCGTCTTGCGTTATCTGCGAAATTAAAAGCAAAAGATTTAATTATTGTGGATGAGTTGACTGTTAAGGATGCTAAAACGAAAATACTTGTTTCTCATTTTTCTAAGCTTGGATTTAATAACGCTCTCTTGATTGGTGGTAAGGAGATTGATATTAACTTTTTTCGTGCAGCCTCTAATATCCCTAATATTGACATTTTGCCTATTCAGGGAATTAATGTTTATGATATTTTGCGTCGCAGCAAACTTGTTTTATCAAAAGCAGCTGTTGAGGCTCTTGAGGAGCGTTTTAAATGACAGATCTTCGCCATTATGATATAATTATTAGTCCAGTTATTACTGAAAAGGCGACTATGATTTCTGAATACAATCAAGTTGCTTTTAATGTCGCGCCGAAAGCGACGAAGCCTGAGATTAAGGCTGCTGTTGAAGCGCTTTTTAGCGTAAAAGTTAAAGCAGTTAACACGATAGTCCGTAAGGGTAAAGTGAAACGTTTCAAAGGTATAGTTGGTCGGCAGAGTGATGTCAAAAAAGCGATCGTAACTCTGGCCAGTGGTCAGACTATCGACGTTTCGACAGGTCTTTAAGAGGCTCGGAGATAGGAATAATGGCACTTAAGCAGTTTAATCCAACGACACCTGGGCAGCGTCAGCTTGTTATTGTGGAACGTTCTTGCCTTTATAAGGGGAAACCTGTAAAGATATTAACTGAAGGTTTGTCTTCAAAGGGTGGACGTAATAATCGCGGTCGTGTTACTGCTCGTTTTCAGGGTGGTGGACATAAACGTAGTTATCGGTTTGTCGACTTTAAGCGTCTTAAACGTGATGTTTCAGCAAAGGTTGAGCGTTTAGAGTATGATCCTAATCGTACCGCTTTTATTGCTTTAATCCGTTATGAGGATGGGCAATTGAGTTATATTCTTGCACCACAGCGTCTTGGTGTTGGTGATTCTGTTATGGCTGGTTTAAATGTAGATGTTAAGCCGGGTAATGCTATGCCTCTTGCTAATATGCCTGTAGGTACAATTATTCATAATGTTGAGATGAAGCCAGGAAAAGGCGGGCAGATTGCACGTTCAGCAGGTGCTTATGCGCAGTTGGTTGGACGAGATCATGGTATGGCTATTCTTCGTTTAAATTCTGGTGAACAGCGTTTGGTTCCCAGTAGCTGTTTTGCAACTGTTGGCGCTGTTTCAAATCCTGATCATGGGAATATTAATGATGGTAAAGCAGGTCGGTCACGTTGGCGTGGTAAGCGTCCACATGTTCGCGGTGTTGCTATGAACCCTGTTGATCATCCACATGGTGGCGGTGAAGGTCGTACATCAGGGGGGCGCCATCCAGTATCTCCTTGGGGTAAACCTACGAAAGGTAAGCGTACGCGCTCTAATAAAGCCACTGATAAGTTTATTATGCGTACGCGTCATCAACGCAAGAAATGAGAAAGGTAGTCTGAAGTGGTTCGTTCAGTTTGGAAAGGTCCGTTTGTTGACGGCTATCTTCTTGGTAAAGCAGAGAAGGTACGTGCAAGTGGGCGCAATGAAGTTATAAAAATATGGAGTCGTCGCTCTACTATTTTGCCGCAATTTGTTGGTTTAACTTTTGGTGTTTACAACGGTAATAAGCACATTCCTGTTTCTGTTTCTGAAGAGATGGTTGGGCATAAGTTTGGTGAGTTCGCTCCTACCCGGACTTATTATGGTCATGGTGCCGATAAAAAAGCAAAGAGGAAGTAGGAATGGGAAAAGCTAAAGTTTCGCGCCAACTTAAAGATAATGAAGCAAGAGCTGTCACACGGACAATTCGTGTTAGTCCGCAGAAACTTAATTTAGTTGCTGCAATGATTCGTGGTAAAAGAGTTAATGTCGCACTCGCTGATTTGATGTTTTCACGTAAGCGTATTGCTGCTACTGTGAAAAAAACGCTTGAATCAGCAATTGCAAATGCAGAGAATAACCACGATCTTGATATTGATTCGCTTGTTGTGGCGGAAGCTTATGTTGGTAAGTCGATAGTGATGAAGCGCTTTCATGTTCGTGGTCGAGGGCGTGCGAGTAGAATTGAACGTCCATTTTCGCATCTTACTGTTATTGTTCGTGAAGTTACCGAAAAAGTGGAGGCCGCGTAATGGGTCAGAAGATCAATCCAATAGGACTTCGTCTTGGTGTTAATCGGACTTGGGACTCTCGTTGGTATGCTGATAGTGGTGAATATGGACGTCTTCTTCATGAAGATTTGAAAATTCGTTCGTATGTGCTTGAGGAGCTTAAACAGGCGGCTATTTCTAAGGTCGTTATTGAGCGTCCTCATAAAAAGTGTCGTATTACGATTCATTCTGCACGTCCTGGTTTGATTATTGGTAAAAAAGGTGCTGATATCGAAAAGCTTCGTCATAAACTCTCAGAAATGACGGATGCTGAAACTTCATTGAATATTGTGGAGATTCGTAAACCGGAGATTGATGCAACAATTATTGCGCAATCAATTGCTCAACAGTTAGAGCGTCGTGTTGCTTTTCGTCGTGCAATGAAGCGTGCTGTTCAGTCTGCTATGCGTCTTGGTGCGGAAGGTATTCGTATCAATTGTTCTGGCCGTCTTGGTGGTGCTGAAATTGCTCGTATGGAATGGTATCGTGAAGGTCGTGTTCCACTTCATACCTTGCGTTCTGATGTTGATTACGGTACAGCAGAAGCTAAGACCGCTTATGGTATTTGTGGTATTAAAGTTTGGGTCTTTAAGGGTGAGATTCTTGAGCATGATCCGATGGCTTCAGAACGTCGTGCTACGGAAGTTGATCAATCTGGTTCTTCATCGAATCGTCGCCGCGAAAATGCTTAGTTTTTGAGATTGAACTAAATTTTGGAGTAGAGAACAATGTTGCAGCCAAAGCGCACAAAGTTCCGTAAACAGTTCAAAGGCCGTATTCACGGTTTTTCGAAGGGTGGTACGGATTTGAATTTCGGTGCCTACGGTTTGAAGGCTGTTGAGCCGGAGCGGGTTACTGCTCGTCAAATTGAAGCGGCGCGTCGTGCGATTACACGTTATATGAAGCGTTCTGGTCGTGTGTGGATTCGCATTTTTCCAGATCTTCCGGTTACATCTAAACCGACTGAAGTTCGTATGGGTAAAGGTAAGGGAAGTGTTGATTATTGGGCTGCACGTGTTGCTCCTGGGCGCGTCATGTTTGAGCTTGATGGTGTTCCGGAGGATGTTGCACGTGAAGCACTAAGATTGGGTGCTGCAAAGTTGCCTATAAAAACGCGTTTCATCCAGCGTATTGCTGAATAATGAGGTTAAGCGATGAGAGCCACAGAATTACGGGCGCAAACGCTCGATCAAATGAAAGATGAATTGGCTAAGTTAAAGAAAGAGCAATTTAATTTGCGTTTTCAAAAAGCAACAGGTCAATTAGAAAAGACTGCGCGCGTTAGACAAGTTCGTCGTGATATTGCGCGTATTAAAACTTTTCTTCGTCAAAAGATAAGTGAAAGTAAGGTTTAAGGAAATAAGAGATGCCTAAACGCGTTTTGCAGGGTGTTGTTATTAGCGACAAAAGTGATAAGACTGTTGTTGTCAAAGTTGAACGCCGTTATTCTCATCCGCTTCTTAAGAAGACTGTTCGGCAGTCTAAAAATTATAAAGCGCATGACGAAAACAACCAATTCAAGATTGGGGATCAAGTTTCTATTCAAGAATCTAGACCAATTTCGAAAGATAAATGTTGGATTGTTGTAAAAGACAATGTAGCGTAATGAGTTAAGCTTATTGTTTTAGAATTTAACAGTGTGGTTATCATTGATAAATTTGAAGGCGATAACTTTATCGTTATTTGGCAGGCAAATCCGAGTGTGTAAAAGATACAATCGGATATATGTGTTAAGAGAAGGTGGCCAGTCATGATTCAGATGCAAACAAACCTCGACGTTGCTGATAATTCTGGAGCGCGTCGTGTCATGTGCATCAAAGTGTTAGGCGGTTCAAAGCGGAAATATGCTTCGGTCGGTGACATTATTGTTGTTTCGGTTAAGGATGCAATTCCTCGTGGCCGTGTTAAAAAAGGTGATGTTATGAAAGCTGTTGTGGTTCGTACTGCTAAGGATATTCGTCGCGCAGATGGTAGTGTCATTCGTTTTGATAGTAATGCTGCGGTTTTAGTGGATAATAAAAAAGAGCCGATCGGTACGCGTATTTTTGGACCTGTTCCTCGTGAATTGCGTGGTAGGAATCATATGAAGATCATCTCTCTCGCTCCTGAAGTGCTGTAAGGAGTAGATGTTATGCAGAAGATTCGAAAAGGTGATAAAGTTGTTGTTTTATCCGGTAAGGATAAAGGATGTAGTGGTGAAGTAATTAAGGTTAATCCGAAAGATAATAAGGCTTTTGTTCGTGGGGTTAATATGATTAAACGTCATCAACGTCAAACGCAGAAGCAAGAGGCTGGAATTATTTCTAAGGAAGCTCCAATTCATCTGTCTAATTTGGCGATTGCTGATCCTAAAGATGGTAAGCCTACACGTGTAGGTTTTCGTATGAATGCAGATGGTAATAAAGTGCGTTTTGCCAAGCGTTCGGGAGAGTTGATTAATGGCTGAGGAAAGACAAATACCGCGTATGAAAGCGCATTATTTTGAAGTGATCCGTAAAACACTTCAAGAAAAGTTTAATTACAAAAATGCGATGCAAATTCCGCGGATTGATAAAATTGTGATAAATATGGGGATAGGTGAAGCGACTGCTGATTCGAAAAAGCCTTCCCTTGCTGCTGAGGATTTAGGACTTATAACAGGACAGAAGGCCGTTATTACGCGTGCACGTAATTCTATTGCAACCTTTAAGGTTCGTGAAGGAATGCCTCTTGGGGCTAAAGTTACATTGCGTAAAGATCGTATGTTTGAGTTTTTAGATCGTCTTGTTACGATTGCTCTTCCGCGGGTTCGTGACTTTCGTGGTTTAAATCCAAAAAGCTTTGATGGTCGTGGCAATTTTGCTATGGGTATTAAAGAACACATTGTGTTTCCAGAAATTAACTATGATAAAGTTGATCAAATTTGGGGCATGGATATTATCGTTTGTACGACAGCAAAAACGGATGATGAAGCTCGTGAACTATTGCGTGCTTTTAATTTTCCTTTTCGTTCGTAACGGCAAACGTAGCGAGGTGAAATTATGGCCAAAGTAAGTGCCGTTGAAAAAAATAAACGTCGTGAGGTGATGGTGAAGCGTTATGCTGCACGTCGTGCACGTTTGAAAGCAATAGTGATGGATCAGAAGGTTTCTCTTGAAGAACGCTTTAAAGCTTCCGTTCAATTAGCAGAATTGCCACGTAATTCTGCAAAAGTTCGTGTTCGTAATCGCTGTGAGGTTTCAGGTCGTCCACGGGCTTATTACCGTAAGTTAAAAATGTCGCGAATTGCATTGCGTGAACTTGGCTCTGTGGGCCATATCCCTGGTATTGTAAAGTCTAGTTGGTAAGAGGAGATTATTCAATGTCTATGTCAGATCCTCTTGGTGATATGTTAACACGTATTCGTAATGCACTTGGTCGTAAAAAAGGCAAAGTGGTTACTCCGGCTTCGAAGCTTCGTGCACACGTTCTTGATGTTTTGCAGTCAGAAGGTTATATTCGGGGATATAATCGCGTTGATTTAGGTGATGGAAAAGCTGAAATTGAAATCGAGTTGAAGTATTTTGAAGGGTTGGCTGCTATTCGTGAGATTTCACGTGTGTCAAAGCCAGGTCGTCGTGTGTATGTTTCCGCTAAGTCGCTTCCGCAGGTGGCAAATGGTTTAGGTATTTCGATTTTATCGACTCCTAAAGGTGTTATGGCGGATCATGAAGCGCGTGAACAGAATGTTGGTGGAGAACTCCTTTGTCGTGTTTTCTAAGTTATGTCAAGAAAACGGAAGAAAAAGTAGGTTAGAACAATGTCTCGTATTGGAAAGAAACCCATTTCAATTCCTTCTGGAGTTACTGCTACTGTTGAAGGTCAGCTGGTTAAGGCAAAAGGTCCAAAAGGTGAGCTGAGTTACGTCGTCAATGATGAAGTCTTGGTCAAACTTGAGGAAAATATCATATCAGTTATGCCGCGGGATCAGTCAAAAGACGCGCGTTCTAAATGGGGTATGTCGCGCTCAATGATTGAGAACATTTTTTGTGGTGTGAAAGATGGTTTTGAAAAGAGATTGGAGATTAATGGGGTTGGTTATCGTGCTGCTTTGCAGGGTAAGGATGTCCAACTATCTCTGGGCTTCTCACATGATGTGGTTTATAAAGTTCCGTCGGGTGTGACTGTGACTGTTCCTAAGCCAACGGAAATTGTTGTTTCTGGAATTGATAAACAGCAAGTTGGACAAGTTGCAGCGGAGATTCGTGAGTATCGTAGGCCTGAGCCTTATAAAGGTAAAGGTGTTAAGCATGCAGATGAACGTATCTTCCGTAAAGAAGGTAAAAAGAAATAAGGATTTTGTATTATGGTTTCATCTAAGGACATTATCCAACGTCGTGCGAGGCGTGTTCGTCGTAGAATTAAAATGGTTTCTCATGATCGTCCTCGGCTTAGTGTTTATCGTTCAAATCAGAACATTTATGCTCAAGTTATCGATGACTTGCGGGGATGTACACTTGTTTCAGCCTCTACTCTTGAAAGTGATTTGAAAAAATCGTTAAAGAGTGGTGCTAATAAAGAAGCCGCTTTCGCTATTGGTAAGTTAATTGCTGAGCGTGCGAAGCAAGTTGGTGTAAGTGACGTGGTTTTTGATCGTGGAGCCTATGTGTACCATGGTCGTGTCAAGGCTTTGGCTGAAGCTGCTCGTGAAGGTGGTTTGAATTTCTAAATTTTCCTCTTTATGAATGTGTAAGGAGAGTTTAGAGTGTTTCGTTTAGGTTCTTCTGGTTTGATGAGGAGCTTTATTATCGTGCTTCCGGAAAAGAAAAAGGAATGAGGAATGGCACAAA
>NZ_JBHIQG010000052.1:8579-11432 GCF_042196425.1 Bartonella sp. AD328YNZD
TTTAGGTTCTTCTGGTTTGATGAGGAGCTTTATTATCGTGCTTCCGGAAAAGAAAAAGGAATGAGGAATGGCACAAAAAGAACGTGGTGAGAGAGAAGAACGCGATAATGAATTTGTCGATAGGCTTGTTCATATAAATCGTGTTGCTAAAGTTGTAAAGGGTGGTCGGCGTTTTGGTTTTGCCGCTCTTGTTGTTGTTGGGGATCAAAAAGGGCGTGTGGGTTTTGGTCATGGTAAAGCTCGTGAAGTTCCGGAAGCTGTTCGTAAAGCAACGGAATCTGCAAAGCGTGGGATGATTTATGTTCCGCTTCGGTCTGGACGCACATTGCATCATGATCTTGAAGGTCGTCACGGAGCGGGGCGTGTTTTATTGCGTTCAGCTTCTGCGGGTACTGGGATTATTGCTGGAGGGCCGATGCGGGCTATTTTTGAAGCTCTTGGTATGCAGGATGTTGTTGCAAAATCATTAGGATCTTCGAACCCTTATAACATGGTTCGTGCAACATTTGATGCATTGAAACATCAAATGCATCCTCGAGATATTGCTGCTCAGCGTGGTATAAAATACTCAACTTTGCAGGCGCGTCGTCGCCATTTAGTTGATGTAGAAGGGTAGTTTCTGAGATTATCAGAAAAGGAATTAGGAAATGGTTCAAAAAAAATCTCAGAGTGGTAAAACTGTGATGGTAGAGCAAATTGGAAGCCCTATTCGAAAATCACAGATTCAGCGTGCAACCTTAAAAGGGCTTGGATTAAATAAGATGCGTCGGCGGCGTGTTTTAGAAGATACACTTTGTGTACGGGGTATGATTGCTCAGGTTCGGCATCTTGTTCGCGTTATAGATGAAGATTAAGGGTTGCAGGAGTATTAGATATGAAACTCAATGAACTGCGTGATTGCGAAGGCGCAACAAAAAATCGTAAGCGTGTTGGACGAGGTATTGGCTCAGGTATTGGTAAGACTGGTGGTCGCGGTGTCAAAGGACAAAGGTCACGTTCTGGTGTTTCCCTTAATGGTTTTGAAGGTGGGCAAATGCCTATCTATCGTCGTTTACCGAAACGTGGATTTAAGAATTTCTTCGCCAAAACCTATAATGAAGTTTCTTTGGGACGTATTCAGTCAGCCGTTGATGCAGGAAAGTTGGATATTGAAAAGCCTGTTGATATGATTGCTTTGAAAGAGGCTGGTATTATTCGTCGTAAAAAGGACGGGGTTCGTCTTCTTTCTGATGGTGATTTGAAAGCTAAGATTATCTTTCATGTTTCTGGAGCTTCAGAAGCTACTCGTGTTAAAGTTGAAAAAGTGGGTGGTCAGATTATTTTTCCTGATGTTGTTCAATAATTTTTTTGATATGAGTAGAGATCTGAAGAAGGGTTATATATATTCTGCAAAATGTTTTGTGTGGAATTTTTTAAGTTCCGCATTTATTCTTGTATAAAGATATGAGTTTTAGGGTTATACTTCTGTGATTTAAAGAACTGGAGTGTGAAGTGGAGACGTTTTATGGCATCAGCAGCAGAGCAATTTGCTTCCAATATAAACTTCGGTACCTTTTCGCGTGCAACTGAATTAAAGAAACGCATCTGGTTTACTCTGGCGGCACTTCTTGTCTATCGTTTTGGCACTTATATCTCTCTTCCAGGTATTAATATTGATGCTTTACGGCAGACCTTTGAACATCATGCATCAGGTGTATTAGGACTCTTTAATATGTTTGCAGGAGGTGCTGTTGGGCGTATGGCGATTTTTGCGCTGGGTATCATGCCTTATATCTCAGCATCTATTATTGTACAGTTGTTAACATCTATTATTCCTTCTTTGGAGACTCTTAAAAAAGAAGGGGAATTAGGTCGTAAGGTTATTAATCAGTATACGCGTTATGTAACAGTTGTATTGGCAATTCTACAAGCTTTCGGTATCGCGGTTGCGCTTGAAAGCGGTATAGGGACAGGGCTTCAAATTGTTTTAGAACCAGGTCTGATGTTTCGTATCTCTTCTGTTATTACACTTGTTGGTGGGACAATGTTTCTCATGTGGCTTGGCGAGCAAATTACGTCACGCGGTGTTGGTAATGGGGTTTCTCTCATCATTTTTACAGGAATTGTAGCTAACTTTCCTTCTACTTTTGCTCAGCTTTTAACAGCTCATAGCCAAGCTGATTTATCAACTTTTCTTTTAATAGGGATCGTCCTTATTGCTATTTTGGTTATCGGACTTATTGTTTTTATAGAGCGTGCGCAACGGCGAATTCTTATTCAGTACCCGAAGCGTCAGGTTGGTAATCAAATGTTTCAAGGCGATATGTCGCATCTTCCTTTAAAGTTGAATACTGCTGGTGTTATTCCACCTATTTTTGCTTCATCTTTATTGTTATTACCAGCTACTATTAATAACTTTTCTGATAAAATGCCACAATGGGTTCAGGCTATTTCTTATTCTCTTGGTCATGGACAGCCACTTTATATGATCGTTTATGCATTTTTAATGGCGTTTTTCTGCTTTTTTTATACGGCGATAGTGTTTAATCCAAGTGATACTGCAGATCAGTTGAAAAAACATTCTGGTTTTATTCCAGGGATTCGTCCAGGTGAACGCACAGCCCAATATATTGATTACGTTTTGACACGTATTACTGTTGTGGGGGCACTTTATATCATCTTGGTTTGTTTGTTGCCTGAATTTATGATATCTGCATTACAGGTACCTTTTTATCTTGGGGGGACGTCCTTGTTGATTGTTGTTACTGTCACACTTGATACAGTTGCTCAAATTCAGGGATACCTTGTTGCTCACCAATATGAAGGGTTGATAAAAAAATCAAAACTTCGTGGAGGTAGAAGGAATCGATGAGG
>NZ_JBHIQG010000053.1:0-11375 GCF_042196425.1 Bartonella sp. AD328YNZD
CCATGCTCCTTAATGAACAAGTCAAAAGCAATATACTTAATGGCAATAAAAGCCTCTCTTCACTTTTTTCCCCTCGCTCACTTTCCCCTCGCTCACTTTTTCCCCTCGCTCACTTTCCCCTCGCTCACTTTCCCCTCGCTCACTTTTTCCCCTCGCTCACTTTCCCCTCGCTCACTTTTCCCTCGCTCACTTTTTCCCCTCGCTCACTTTTCCCCCTCGCTCACTTTTTCCCCTCGCTCACTTTTTCCCCTCGCTCACTTTTTCCCCTCGCTCACTTTTTCCCCTCGCTCACTTTCCCCTCGCTCACTTTTTCCCCTCACTCACTTTCCCCTCGCTCACTTTCCCCTCACTCACTTTTTCCCCTCGCTCACATCGTATAATATGACGGGCGCTCCTTTCTGCTCAACCTCTTCTTCTAATTGCCGTATCATTTTGTTCAACTGACGGGTCACGATAAAACGCATAATAAAAACAATCGGTAAGAATAAAAAAGTACAGGCAAGCATCCATGCCAGTGGCTCGAATACGACAAGAGAAACAAAGTCCTGCCCTCTCCATATCTTAACGACAACAGTTATAACTATTGGAGCAGTCGCCATGACCGTAGAAAGATAGAATATTTTTTTATAGTCTTGCCAAACAAGAGAAAGCTGCTTTTTATCAAACATTCTGCTGCTTTTTATTTTGGGGAGATCTGTTTTAAGGCAATATCACGTTCATTCAGCACGCATTTCAGTTCCTTTTTCACGCGACAATAAAGCCGCGCACGCTTGATAAACAGGTAATAAATGACAACGATTGGCGCCCACATTAAAACACTTAAGAGCGTAAAGAACAGGAAAGAAATGGCTATTAATGTTATAAGACTACTCGTCATTTTGCCCCCCTTCCACGTTCTGCATACGAATTGCCTGATCGCGTTGTTGTATTGCTTCTTTCAATTGTTGAAGCATTTTGTTCAATTTTCTCGTTAACTTTATGCACATGATTCCAATGATCGGAAAAAAGAGAAGAAGCCCAAACCATAGAAGGCTCAACAGCTGCATGATAAAGGCAACACTATCATTCTTCCACCATACCAAATTTGCGACAGAGAAAGCAGATTGTAAAACAGAAAAGAGAATAAGGATAAAAAGAATTATTTTACATTCTTTTGAATAAAGAGGCAGAGATTCTTTGAAGTTAAGAAAGCGCATTGTCGCATCAAGGGTCTTATGGGCGAGATTGTGTCTTTTCATTTCTCCCAGATCATTACGCAATTGTTGTATGGCTTGCTTTTTTTGCGTTGTACTCTTTTTCAAGTCTTGAGCGAGTTTAAAAGATAACCTGATATGTTTGATCAACCGGTAAGGAAGCCGGATCATAACCATAAACATTACAATGGCAATGATGGTGACCCCTAAAAAAGCCAAAAATTTTATAACAATAGTCACTTGTTTCCCCTATCGCATTGATGTGAAATCATCATTTTTATTCTCTTCTCAAACAAACATTTCTAATTCCTTCACTGTTTTTTTCACGCCATAATGAAGGAGATTATGGAAGATTAAAATGACAGGTAAAGAAACAACAATACACGCACAAAACCAAAACAGCAGCTGCATGCCAAAAACGCCAACCTTAAACAATAGAGGCATATAATTGTGTAAAAAAATCGCAGATTTTGGAAAAAAAGCAAAAAAAGCGAGCAAAACTGCGAAAACCACAATCACAATGCAGGCTATCGAAACGATGATAAAATAATCTTTTCTTGAAAGTTCCAAAGATTCTTTAAAAGAAAGGGAGCTGAGCTCTGTTGCAAAAACTGTATTTTGTCCTATGCTGACTTTCTGATTATACCCCAAATTCTGCAATGCACCCTTTTTTAATTTCCGCCGCATCCCACACAACAATATTGTCCGTTTTATCAAAGAATAATAAAGTACCAAGATTGTCATCAGAGTAGAAAAAAGTATCATGATCTCCCCGAAAAACATGACAGTACTCCACCATACTGTGGTCAAAATTACAAAAGTACTTATAAAAGAAGCAGCCACTTGTTTCCCTATTGTGTTCTGTTGAGAAATTGGTTGTCTAGTTGTTGCTGCTCTGGCAATGTATCCCACAGATTCATCATTTCCTTCACCTCCCGTTTAGAGATAGCGTTAAAGACAAAAAAGAGTGGAAAGAACACCACAAGAACACCAAAAATCATTTGCGGCAAAAGACATAAAAAAGCCCAAACACTATTCCATCCCGCATCACGCAAAAACACGATTGCAGGATTATTTTCAAAAGGCTGTTTCAAGATCTCTTTAATCATTTTTCGAAGATCTCCTTGTTCCATTTGTCCCAGTGCTTGAAACTGTTCTTTGGATATAACGTGAAAAAACTCCAAAGGATTCATATAGACAGTCGCGGCAAAAAGCACCAACAAGAGGATAGCCAAACACAAAATGATGACGTAATCTTTTCTTGAGAGAGCCGTCCATTTTTTGAAAACCGCACACTGATTCAACACGGGCTGTGACGCAAAAGCCGTATTTCCCTTATGGGCAAATTGGTGTTGTGATTTATCTTCGATCATACGGATATTTTCTCACTTCTAACATGCCCACTCACTCTTTGAAAACATGCAACCAGCAAAACCGGTTTATCTAGCACTCTTCTCACCATGAAACACGCGCTATAAGACCCTTTAAGTCTATTTTTAAAATTTCTCATACGTGACAACATACAATCCCTAAGCCTCACAAGCACAAATGCCATTGTATCCTCTTATCTATTACCCACACTTCAAAAGACAATGTTTCACAAAACTCAACAAGCAAAAATATTCAATCTAAGAAATATCTGATGTGTAAAGTTTACAAACAATACACTGATTTATAACAATTTATTGTTTTTCATATTAAATGAGAACCCTAAATACCGTAGGATTGTCTTATTCCAAGCCTATTCCATATTAAATCGATCCAAACCATGTCTCTTGCGCGTTACAAGCAGAAAGAGCCGTATAGAGTAAAACATTAAGAAAGGATGATAAATGCCTCTAAGGAAGCGTCTCAAATGCCAAGAGCTGTCCGCAACAATGAGAGCTGGCAAAATGTGTGATGCTATAGACTTTCTTCTTTACAAGTGTAAAAACGGAAGTGTTCAATAGATTTTATATTATTCAAACTTTATATGGATTTCATTGGGAACTTTATCGTTGTACCCTTCATGAGCACCCTTGCGAAATGGGCAAAAGAGAGCCCTAAGACATACCTCTTTAAAAAGCAACATAAAAACAAAGTCAAACACGCAACCGATTATCCAGTATGAAAAGCGTGCAACAAACAACCTTAATCCTCATTTGAAAGCTTCTTAATCAAAAAGGCTTCATTTTAAAAATCCTTCATTAAAGATGAAACATTTCACAGCCCCCACATTGATACAGCCCCTACATTCATCAAGGCATCTCCTATAAAAGCATCTTTTTATAAAGGCACTTTCTTCTTATAAAAACAGCTTCTTTCGATAATGCATTCCGTCCTTTAAACGACATCCCCTCGTCTTATGATGAGATCCATTAAAACGGAAAATTTATACTCTATAAAGGATAATTACAAAGGAAATACTAAACCAAATAGCGGGATCATTCACAGTTTATTTTAAGCCAATAAATGATATTTTATTTGAAAACATAGGGCATCTTATGCTATTATAATAGAATGTAGAGGTTTGCTTTTTGCCGCTCTCTGCCACTCAACAGAAGACAATATATCTCTTATAAAGGATAAAAGTATGCTTAACAGCGTGATGTATATCAAATATCTTGGGAAAGCGCCCAACAACAAAAAATAAGAGAACCCAAATAACAAGCTCCCAACTTAAGAAAACAATGACCTTTCAAAAGTGGAATTGAAAAATTTCCACAAAGCGCTCGTGAAAAAAGAGACAAATAATCCCATTAGAAAAAACTTCCTATTAGAAAGACGATGACATGCCCTTGAAATCCATTCTTATTTTTTCATTCACATTTGACAAAAATTTTCCTTCAATTTCTCAAGAACAGTTAAGAAATATTTAGAAAGCAAATAATCCGCTAGCAATAAAAAAATAAGCATAATAGGGGCGGAAAATAAGACTGATAGGGATAAGATAAAAATAGTAAGAAACACCTTAAAGATGATTTTTTCGCCCCACACCGTTGCTTTTCTTTGCATTAAAACGCCTTTAGTATCGTTTGTTTTTTGATCTGCAACGGCTGATATTTCCCACAGTATTTGCTCCCTCCCCCTTAAGTATTTGCTCCCCCAATATTTGCGCCAAGTGCTTTTTACATCACTGTCCCCCATCAACAGACAGTTTCTTTTTCATTCAAATGGTTAAGTTCATGAAAATACGTAAAAAACGCGGTAGATCAAAAATAACAGGAAAGCAAGAGCCCAAAGGCCGTATTTCACGTGCCCAAAGCTCCAGCGAATCTGGGCTTCAATCTGCGATTGAAATGCGTGCCAAACACTTTGGTTTAAGCCTCGAAGAAGCGAAAAATCCGCTTGTCGGAACCTATATTGGGCGTCTTTGTTTGCTTGGCTATAAAGAGGCTTCATCAGGCATCAGTAAAGAGCAATATGACACGGCGCAACAATACTTGCAAATTAGAAACGACTATTTATGTGCAAAAGGTTTACCAAACGGTTATTATGATGGTTTTACGCACAGCGCATCAGATGAGAAAGCAAAAAAGCAATGGATCCAAAGAGCAACGGAACACTATGAAGCTATGCAAGAAGCGATTAAAGAAGCACAATATCTACATCGTCAACACAACTTTCATGCGGCATTACACTATCTTGTTATAGAAGATCAACCGCTGCCTAATCTTGTTGGCTCGTTGCGTATTATTCTTGATGCCCTTTATAAACATTTTGACAGTTCTACCCAAAAGAGCCTTGGCTAAAACACCCATCATTTCCTCCCCCTCACAGGATAAAGATTCTCCCCCTCCTTTTATAACATGCCTCTTTATAACCAGCGCCTTTATAAAGCCCCCCTTTGGCAGGGTGCTCTTGAGAACCTCTGAGCTTGCCCTTTCATAGAATTTCATGAGATTGACAAGCTTAAAGCGCACAACAAACAAGCTTAAAAATATCCACCACGTTCTTTAAAAAATACTTCAACTGTCAAAGAGACTTAACCTTATACCTACCAGTGCCTCACTTAATCCATGCCTCAAAGGACAATATTTCACGGCATATTCACGGCATGGACAAGATAAATATTGCCCCCTCTTTAAAAAACAGCAACATTCTTCCCTCTACCCCCATTGTAACAAACCACCCTCATCATACACTTCACCCAATATCGCGACATCCTTAGCTCTTCAGACAATTCATTATCGTCATTTTACGTCTTTTCTTGTACAATTCTATATGGCTCTTCTGATCTTATGACGGACAAGAGCTATGGCTTTTATTTCAGCATAATCTGGATTTCTCATTCAAGATAAATAATGATAAAATATTCACTATAAATCAATAACTTATCATTAAAATAACCCGTTATTTTTTGACACAATTAAAAGCATCATCCCTTAAACGAAAGAAAAAGCCCCTACCAACAATCTCCTCCCTCATCAACAACTGCACCGATAACCCTCCCATCACACCACCACTAATACGACAGCCTGCACAGCCCTAATTACCCCCACAAATCGCCAACACCTAAAGCTTTGCCCCCGCAACACCTTCCAACCACCGCCTTCCCAATTTCATCAATAAAATACCACGGATTTCAAAACCACAATTCTCCCTTCACCTTTCCCCTCCTTTCTCAAAGGAGAAAAAGCATTTACTCAATAAATCTTTATACAGAAACCTTTAGAGACCCCAACAGCCACTCGAAGAGCCATCACGCCTCTAAGCACCCACGAGTCCCCCACCTCGTCATCCCCTCGGAACACCCCCTGCGCAATACCTAAAGCTTTGCCCCCGCAACACCTTCCAACCACCGCCTTCCCAATTTCATCAATAAAATACCACGGATTTCAAAACCACAATTCTCCCTTCACCTTTCCCCTCCTTTCTCAAAGGAGAAAAAGCATTTACTCAATAAATCTTTATACAGAAACCTTTAGAGACCCCAACAGCCACTCGAAGAGCCATCACGCCTCTAAGCACCCACGAGTCCCCCACCTCGTCATCCCCTCGGAACACCCCCTGCGCAATACCTAAAGCTTTGTTCCACAAACACCTTCCAACCACCGCCTTCCCAATTTCATCAATAAAATACCACGGATTTCAAAACCACAATTCTCCCTTCACCTTTCTCCCTCCTTTCTCAAAGGAGAAAATGTTTTTTGCCACATCAAAAACTTTTCCATTAAAACAAGATATTTTGCTGCATAGCTAATGAATGAGATTTTTTCTGTAGATTTTTTCCCGCGATAAAAAAGGAAAAATAATCGTTTTGCGGTTGACAGAATATGAAAAATCGTATTTAATGGTAGATGCGGTAAGGGGTTTTCTGCGTCCAGATTTCATCATAAAATTTTCGCATTATCATAGACTGTTATAAAACAGTGTGTTTCGCGGCAATGTTTAAAGCTTTACGGTTTGAAGGTATCTTTCGTCCTTTTCTGACTGTTTTCTTTTGCATTACACAATTTGCATCACCAACAGCCCCATAATTTTGAGATTTTCAAAACAAGTGGTATTCAATAAGGGCTCCCAATAGAACGCCCTAATAATCCCCTTATAAAATACCAATATAATACATCACAGCAATGATGAGCACTACACGCATAAAAATATGAAAACGGCATTATTATGCTCTCATCGCCTCACCTTTCAAGATGCAAAGGCTTGTTTTTCAAAACATTGTTTAGCCAGAATTGAAGAAGATAATATTACCTATCGATCATCAATATGGAGGCTAATAGTATGAAGCCACAAGATTCCCCCCCACCTCATTCCTCACAAACCCCAGAAGGTGCAAGTGCACCTGAAGAGGCGCGTGCAAATGCATCATTAGACACTCTTACTGCACATTTAGAACGGCTTAACATTGAAAAAATAAAAAACACCCCTTTTAATCGTGCGGAATTAAAAGATATTATTGCCGGTTTAGAAAAGCATAATGCCGATGGCAGTTGGATCAAAAATTATTATGATATTCTAGATCTGTACATGATGCCAGCCTTGGTCGATCAAGCAAATCGTAAATATCCAGAGATGAATCTCAAACTTACAAGCCCCCCAGACGGCTTTGCCCTTGCACTCAAAGAAACGCTCGAAAAGGGCATAAAATCTTCTAGGCTGATCGTTAACGCACAAGATAGGGGAATTCATTTTGCGGTTGTCGATCATCAAACCATTGATAATAAAACATCTTTGATCTTTTTTGAACCGACCTTACTGCGTGACACGCTTCCCGCATTACTGGCATTAAGAACGCGACAATCCATTGAACATCACCAATTTCCGAATATTCATTTTGCCATGGTAGAAATGGATATTCAACGAAGCTCCTCTGAATGTGGGATGTTCAGCTTAAGCCTTGCCAAAAAGCTTTATCTCGAAGCTCAAAAATTAGAAAGACTACACAAAGATAATATTAAGGGTGTGTTATGTGAACCAGACACGCCTTTACCTGCTGAAAAATTAGATCCATATCTTCCAGCTCGTTTATACAAACACGTGCAAGGCAGAAGACGTCTTGGGGAATATCTAAAAGCCAACCCAGAAGCAGCACAGGAGAAAGTAAACAAAAAAGGCGAAACCCTAACCGAAAGATTTGAGAGAAGCTTAGTGGAAACAGAGACAAAAACTGTTTCTGTTTCACAACACAGAAAAAGAGCTACAGAATACAAATCTCTAATGATGTAATAAGCGTTTTGGCCATAGCCATATTCCACATCCACAAAGAATGAAGCTCTGCGGCTTTACGGTAAGGCATAAATTGCTGTTAGCAAATCTTCTTTTCCCTTTGAAAGAGGTAAAGATGCAAACAGTAAGCAACGTGATCTCTTAAAAGATAAAAAGATACCTTACCTTTGACTCTGAAAAGCGTGCGATTTTGTCTTTGGTAACAAAATTTTTTAAAATAAAGATGATTTCATCTCTTTGTTTTTTTTAGATAAAAATCTTTCCTGCAAAACATTGTTTAGCCAGAATTGAAGAAGATAATATCACCTATCGATTATCAATATGGAGGCTAATAGCATGAAGCCACAAGATTCTTCCCTCCCTCATTCCTCACAAACACCAGAAGGAGCAAGTGCAAATGCATCGTTAGACACTCTTGCTGCACATTTAGAACAACCCAGTAGCGAAAAAGGCAAAGATATCCCATTCAATCGTGAGGAATTAAAAGATATTGTTGCCCGTTTAGAGGATGATATCTCAACGGGTCGTTGGTTCACAGCTGATTATGCAAGTACAGACCTTAAACTAATGCCAGCCTTGATAGATCAGGCAAATCGTAAATATCCCGACATGCGTCTTCAATTGGCAGCGTCATCTCACGACTTTGCCCTTGCACTCAAAGAAGCCATCGAAAACGGCGTTCAATCTTCTAGATTTATTATTCACACAAAGGACAGGGGAATCCATTTTTCAGTGATTGATCATCAAACCATCGATGACAAAACCTCCGTGATATTTTTTGAACCTACAACACTCAACAATATGAAACCAGCAGTGCTGGCATTAAGAACACAATTGGCTCTTAAAGCGCATGAGTTGCCCAATTGTTCTTTTGCCATGGTAGAAATGGATATTCAGCGAAGCTCTTCTGAATGTGGAATGTTCAGCTTAGCCCTTGCTAAAAAGCTTCATACCGAATCTCAAAAATTAGAAAGACTGCATAAGGATAATGTTAAGGGTGTATTATGTGAACCAGATACACCTCTATCTCCTGAAAAGTTAGATACATATCTTCCAACCTCTTTTTACAAACACGTGCAAGGAAGAAGACGTCTTGGGGAATATCTAAAAGCCAATCCAGAAGCAGCACAGGAGAAAGTAAACAAAAAAGGCGAAACCCTAACCGAAAGATTTGAGAGAAGCTTAGTGGAAACAGAGACAAAAACTGTTTCTGTTTCACAACACAGAAAAAGAGCTACAGAATACAAATCTCTAATGATGTAATAAGCGTTTTGGCCATAGCCATATTCCACATCCACAAAGAATGAAGCTCTGCGGCTTTACGGTAAGGCATAAATTGCTGTTAGCAAATCTTCTTTTCCCTTTGAAAGAGGTAAAGATGCAAACAGTAAGCAACGTGATCTCTTAAAAGATAAAAAGATACCTTACCTTTGACTCTGAAAAGCGTGCGATTTTGTCTTTGGTAACAAAATTTTTTAAAATAAAGATGATTTCATCTCTTTGTTTTTTTTAGATAAAAATCTTTCCTGCAAACATTGTTTAGCCAAAATTGAAGAAATAATATCATTTATCGATCATCAATATAGAGGCTAAGATTATGAAGCCACAAGATTCTTCCCTCCCTCATTCCTCACAAACACCAGAAGGAGCAAGTGCAAATGAATCTTTAGAAGACCTTATTGCACGTTTAATGCAAAGTTCCATCCAAAAAGAAGAAGAACATACTGCACCGAATTCTGACGAATTAAAAGATATTATTACAGGCTTAGAGAGAGATCTTGTAACCGGCCGTTGGATTAACTCTTATTATGAAAACACAGATATTAGATTGATGCCAGCTCTCGTAGAAAAAGCAAACAGCAAATATCCAGACATGAATCTCAAATTGGCTCTTACAGCAGAAGAGTTTTCGTACGCCCTAAAAGAAGTCGTTGAGAGCGGCGCAAATTCTGCACGATTTATAGTCAATTCGGGAAGCAAAATCCACTTTGCCGTCCTTGATTATCAAAAAGTTGATGAGAAAATCTCTTTGATTATGCTTGAACCTACAACATTTCAGAATATCGCGGCTTGCAAACTAGGGATAAAAATAAATCAAACCCTTCAACGTCTTCAACTGCCTCCTTATTCTTTTACCACAGCAGAAATGGATATTCAGCGAAGCTCTTCTGAATGTGGAATGTTCAGCTTAAGCCTTGCCAAAAAGCTTCATCTTGAATCTGATAAATTAGCAAGATTGCACAAAGATAATGTTAAGGGTGTATTATGTGAACCCAATTCATCTGTATCTGCTGAAAAGTTAGATTCCTATCTTCCAACCACTTTTTATAAACATGCGCAAGGAAAAAGACGTCTAGAACACTATTTAAAAGTCCATCCGGAAGCTGAACATGAAACAGTCAACAAAAAAGGGGAAACTCTGAGAGAGAGGTTTGAAAAAAACTTAAGAACAACAGAAGGAAAAACTGTTTCTGTTTCCTCCCACCAAAAAAGGATTACTGAATACAAATCTTTAACGATGTAATTAAGGCTTTTTCCATATTCCTATTCATCAAAGAACGAAGAGAGGCTGCTTTACGGTTAAGATTTCTCTAAGCAAACCAGCTTTTGCTCTCTTAAAACAAAAATAGCCAACAACTTTCCTCTTAAAGAAAAACACCATTGTCCTATAAAACCAGCCCCTCTTAAAATTGTATCAAAATTCCACAGCTCTTGTTAGCCCAAAGCTCTGTGTAACAATGAGGCTCTTTGGATAAGCAAAACGCTTGATACATAAAATATTTAATGCTTTCGTCTTCAGTAAAAGCATATGTCTTGTTTTTCTGAGAGTATCCACTTCGTATCTCAAACACCCCCACATCAATGCCATGCTCTCAAACCACCACGAACAGCCGCTCTCTGTCCCCACAATCACACACCATCCGTTCTCTCCATCTCTCACTCCTCACAACCACTGCCAACACAAATAATTGTACACCTCTCCCAATCCCTGCCGCGCCAACAGTGCCCTTCTAAGAGTTCCACTCACCATACCATACATGTCACCCCTCCAACCTCACCCGTATCATGCCACCACTAACACAATCGCCAACAAAACCGCCAGCGCAATGGCAATGACCCGTGTGCACCACATCAACACCGCCCGCGCCAATAAGACGCGATCAACAAACCACACCCCATGGGAACGGATCTCAAAACCAACAACAACGCTCTCCATCCCCACAAACAAACCCTTTCCCCTTGCAAAAACTCTTTCTCACAAGAGAAAAAGAATTTATGGGACCAGAATGCACCTCTATACGGAATTTTTTATAGAACCCTCTCCCCCTCACAACCAGCTTAACCGGGGGGAGCCCATCGTCCTTTCCCCACCATGCTACCCCCGCGCCAACAAAACCGCCAGCACAATGGCAATGACCCCGTGTGCATCACACCAACACCGCCCGCACCAATAAGACGCGATCAACAAACCACCCCATGGGAACGGGTCTCAAAACCAACAACAACACTCTCCCAACGGAAAAT
>NZ_JBHIQG010000054.1:0-7477 GCF_042196425.1 Bartonella sp. AD328YNZD
GTGATTGTTATGATCGCTATCTTATTCGTATGGAAGAAATGCGTCAATCAGCGAAAATTATGCGTCAATGCGTAGAACGGTTACTGGGGACTGAAAAGAATGGACCAGTTTCGAGTTTGGATCGCAAAATTGTACCACCAAAGCGGAGCGAAATGAAAAGCTCAATGGAGGCACTGATTCATCACTTTAAACTCTATACGGAAGGGTTTCACACGCCCCCTGGAGAAGTGTATGTTGCTGTAGAGGCTCCAAAGGGTGAGTTTGGTGTTTATCTTGTTTCTGATGGAACCAATAAGCCTTATCGTGTCAAGTTGCGTGCTCCTGGATTTGCTCATCTCCAAGCTATGGATTTTTTAACTCGAGGCCATATGTTGGCGGATGCTACAGCTATTTTGGGTTCGATTGATATTGTTTTTGGGGAGGTTGATCGCTAATGTCCGTACGCCGTCTTGCAGATGATATCTATCAGCCCGCAGAGTTTTCTTTTACAAAAGAAAATCAAATATGGGTAAAAAATACTATAGAAAAGTATCCTGTCGGGCGTGAGCAATCAGCTGTCATTCCGTTATTAATGCGTGCGCAAGAGCAAGATGGTTGGGTGACACGTGCTGCAATTGAACATATCGCTCAAATTCTTTCTATGGCATATATCCGTGTCTTAGAAGTTGCTACTTTTTATACTCAGTTTCAGCTTAAGCCTGTTGGAACAAAAGCGCATATTCAAGTTTGTGGGACAACGCCTTGTATGTTACGTGGTTCTGATGAATTGATTAAAGTTTGTCAGAAAAAAATTCATCATGAGCCTTTTACAACCAATCAGGATGGAACATTGTCATGGGAAGAGGTGGAGTGTCTTGGTGCTTGTGTTAATGCTCCCATGGTTATGATTTTTAAAGATACTTACGAAGATCTTACAGCGGAACGCCTTGAAGAGATTATCGATGCATTTGAGGCGGGAAAGGGTCCTGAGATAGCTGTTGGTCCGCAAAATAGTCGTAAATCATCGGAGCCAATTAGTGGTTTAACATCTCTTCTTGATGATGAAGAAAAAAGTAAATCTCTCAAGGGATCAAAGAAAAAGGATAATAAGGGAATGGAATCTTAGTAAAAATTTTTTGAAAAGATATTCCATTATGTCACTCATTTATAACAACATTTGATTAAAAGTAGAAAGTTTCAAGATTTTTTTTAAATTGCATTTGAGGAAAAGCTAAAAATGCTACGGGCAATAGAAAAAAAGGTGGGGTATGCTAGCTGATAAAGATCGTATCTTCACCAATATTTATGGTTTAAAAGACAAATCATTAAAGGCTGCGATGTCGCGTGGACATTGGAATGGTCTGAAAGGGATTATTGACAAAGGTCGTGACTGGATTATTGATGAGGTGAAGGCGTCGGGTTTACGCGGTCGTGGTGGTGCTGGTTTTCCTACCGGAATGAAATGGTCTTTTATGCCAAAGCAGAGTGATGGGCGTCCTCATTATTTGGTTGTCAATGCTGATGAATCAGAGCCTGGGACATGTAAAGACCGTGATATTTTACGGCATGATCCCCATACTTTGATTGAAGGATGTGCAATCGCTACTTTTGCTATGGGAGCCAATGTTGCTTTTATTTATATTCGTGGTGAATATATTCGTGAGCGTGAAGCGCTACAGGCTGCCGTTGATGAATGTTATGATGCAGGTTTGCTTGGCAAAAAAACAAAATATGGGCATGCTTGCGATATTATCATTCATCATGGAGCCGGTGCTTATATTTGTGGTGAAGAAACGGCCCTTCTTGAAAGTCTTGAGGGAAAAAAGGGACAACCTCGGCTTAAACCACCATTTCCTGCTAATATGGGGATTTATGGCTGTCCAACAACAGTCAACAATGTAGAGTCCATTGCCGTTGTTCCAACAATTTTGCGGCGAGGAGCTTCGTGGTTTTCATCAATTGGGCGGGCGAATAATGTTGGCACAAAATTATTTATGGTTTCAGGGCATGTTAACGCCCCTTGTACATTTGAAGACGCTCTTGGTGTTTCATTCCGTGAATTAATTGAAAAACATACGGGTGGTATTCGTGGTGGATGGAATAATCTTTTAGCAGTTATTCCAGGGGGGGCTTCTTGTCCAGTCGTCCGTGGTGAGGATATGATCGATGCGATTATGGATTTTGATGGGATGCGAGATGTCGGGTCTTCTTTTGGCACAGGGGGAATGATTGTTATGGATAAATCAACCGATATTATCAAAGCAATTTGGCGTATAGCTGTTTTTTTTAAGCACGAGAGTTGTGGTCAGTGTACACCGTGTCGTGAGGGGACGGGTTGGATGATGCGTCTTTTAGGACGTATGGTTGAGGGAAGAGCGCAAAAACGCGAGATTGATCTTTTATTTGAGGTTTCTCAACAAGTTGAAGGGCATACTATCTGTGCTCTTGGCGATGCTGCAGCGTGGCCTGTACAAGGGCTGATTCGTAATTTCCGTCCAGAAATTGAACGTAGAATTGATGAATATACGCGAAATGTCGTCCAAAGAAAAAATATTGCTTTGGAAGTCGTGGGATAGAAAATTTTTTAAAGAGCAACCGAATGCAAATTTTAAGTGGATTATCCGCAGGTTGGATGGGTGATGATAAATATCAAAGTTGATGGCAAAGAGATTGAAGTTCCTGATTACTACACGCTGCTTCAGGCTGCCGAGGCAGCTGGGGCAGAAATACCACGTTTTTGTTTTCATGAATCTTTGTCAATTGCTGGAAATTGTCGCATGTGTTTGGTTGAGGTTAAGGGTGGTCCTCCAAAACCTCAGGCTTCTTGTGCTATGGGGGTTCGTGATTTACGGTTAGGACCTAACGGTGAAGCGCCTGAGATTTTTACCAATACGGAGATGGTAAAAAAAGCACGTGAAGGTGTTATGGAATTTCTTCTCATTAATCATCCTTTGGATTGTCCAGTATGTGATCAAGGGGGAGAATGTGATCTTCAAGATCAAGCAATGCTTTATGGGCGAGATTGTTCTCGTTATACAGAAAATAAACGTGCTGTAGAAGATAAATATATTGGACCTCTTGTCAAAACTGTTATGACACGGTGTATTCATTGTACACGGTGTGTTCGTTTTACAACGGAAGTAGCAGGTATTTCTGAGCTTGGTTTGATCGGTCGTGGTGAAGATGCTGAAATTACGACGTATCTTGAAAAAGCTATGACATCTGAATTACAGGGAAATGTTATTGATCTTTGTCCTGTAGGGGCTTTAACCTCAAAACCTTATGCATTTCATGCCCGTCCGTGGGAATTGGTCAAAACGGAATCGATCGATGTGATGGATGCGCTTGGTAGTGCTATCCGTATTGATAGCCGCGGTCGTGAAGTTATGCGGATTATGCCGCGCACGAATGAAGATGTAAATGAGGAATGGATCTCTGATAAAACGCGTTTTATTTGGGATGGATTACGGACTCAGCGGCTTGATAGGCCATATGTACGCAAAGATGGAAAGCTTCAACCTGTCAGTTGGACAGAAGCTTTTGCAAAAATTAAAATGGTGATCTCTAAAATTTTTCCAGAAAAAATTGGAGCCATTGCTGGAGATCTTGCTTCTGTTGAAGAAATGTACGCCCTTAAGGCATTATTGAGTTCGTTGGGCTCAACGCTCTTTGATTGTCGCCAAAGAGGGGTTGCTTTATCGCCTGAGTTTGGGCGTTCGAGTTATATTTTTAATCCTACAATTGCAGGTATTGAACAGGCTGATGCTCTGCTTATTGTGGGATCTAATCCACGTCATGAAGCGGCTGTTTTAAATGCACGCATTTTAAAGCGCCAACGAATAGGAAATTTTCCTATTGCATTAATTGGAGAGAAAGTTGATTTACGTTATCCTTATTCTTACCTTGGATCTGGAAGTGATACATTAACGACACTTATTCGGGGAGAGGATGCTTTTTTAAATGTCTTAAGAGAAGCAAAGAGGCCCCTTATTCTTATTGGAGAGGGAGCAATTTCAGGAAATGAAGGTTTACCTGTTTTAAAAAATCTTGCTAAATTAGCGGATGATATAGGTGCTCTTAGTGAGACATGGAATGGATTTGGAGTTCTTCATAATGCAGCATCAACTGTTGGAGGGTTGGATATAGGCTTTACTTCTAAGCTTGGGGTTGCCAATATTCTAAAAACCTGTGAAATTTTATTTCTACTTGGTGCTGATGAAGTAGAATTAGCTGATACAAAAGCTTTTATAGTTTATATTGGTAGCCATGGTGACAATGGTGCGCATGCTGCTGATGTTATTTTGCCTGCATCTGCTTATACTGAAAAATCAGGGCTTTATGTAAATACAGAAGGGCGTGTTCAAATGACAAATCGGGCTGGTTTTGCTCCAGGTGAAGCAAAAGAAGATTGGGCTATTTTGCGTGCTTTATCGGATGTTTTAGGACAAAGGCTTCCTTTTGATTCTCTTTCTCAATTAAGACAATATTTGTTTAATGATTATCCACATCTTTGTGCCGTTGATGATATAGTGCCTTCTGATATAAGTAATCTTAAGGTGCTTGGTTCAAAAATGGTTTCTCTAGAGAGTCAAACATTTACTTCTATGATTAAAGACTTTTATTTGACAAATCCGATAGCACGTGCTTCTGCCGTTATGGCTGAATGTTCATCTCTTGCAAAAAACCGTGTTACGCAAACTGTAGAGTAAAGGCAAAGGAAAAGGAATAATGATGTATGATTTCTTTATGACTTGGCTGTTGCCATTACTTATTATCGTTGGAAAAACACTGCTTCTTTTAGTCGTTCTTTTGATCTTAGTTGCTTATCTTCTTTACGCAGATAGAAAGATTTGGGCTGCGGTGCAATTGCGTCGTGGACCAAACGTTGTTGGTCCATGGGGATTGCTACAGTCTTTTGCAGATTTAATTAAATTTGTTGTTAAGGAGCCTATTATCCCTGCAGGTGCAAATAAGGGTGTTTTTCTTTTAGCTCCTTTTGTTTCAGCGACACTTGCTTTATCAACTTGGGCTGTTATTCCTGTCAATGAGGGCTGGGAGGTTGCAAAGATTAATGTTGGCTTGCTTTATATTTTAGCCATTTCATCTCTTGAAGTTTATGGTGTTATTATGGGAGGATGGGCATCAAATTCAAAATATCCTTTCTTAGGAGCTCTTCGTTCGGCGGCACAAATGGTTTCTTATGAAGTTTCCATTGGTTTTGTGCTTGTGAGTGTCATTTTAATAAGTGGTTCGTTAGATCTCACAACAATTGTTTTTAAACAAACGCACGGGCTTGGTACAACTCTTGGTCTTCCTTTTAACAGTTTTCTCGATTGGAATTGGTTGGTCCTTTTTCCAATGTTTATTATATTTTTTATTTCTGCGCTTGCAGAGACAAACCGTCCTCCGTTCGATTTGGTAGAAGCAGAATCTGAACTTGTTGCTGGTCATATGGTTGAATATTCTTCAACGCCTTACATGCTCTTCTTTCTAGGTGAATATGTTGCGATTGTTTTAATGTGCGCATTAACAACCATTCTATTTTTGGGCGGTTGGCTGCCTCCTTTAGATGTTTGGTGGCTTAATTGGGTTCCTGGTATCATTTGGTTTGTTTTAAAAGTCTGTTTTGTATTTTTTTGGTTTGCTATGGTTAAAGCTTTTGTTCCACGTTATCGCTATGATCAGCTCATGCGGCTTGGTTGGAAGGTTTTTCTTCCTCTCTCACTAGCAATGGTTGTGATAACTGCTTCTTTTTTAAAATTTACGGATTTCGTTTAAGAGGAGATTTTACGATGTCAGGTTTCATTCAGGCGGCAAAGTCACTTCTTCTATTGGAATTCGTGAGTGCTTTTTTCTTAGCTATGCGTCAATTTTTTTCACCAAAGCCCACAATTAATTATCCTTATGAAAAAGGTTTTGTATCTGGCCGTTTCCGTGGTGAGCATGCATTGCGTCGCTATCCAAATGGTGAAGAACGGTGTATTGCTTGTAAATTATGTGAAGCAATTTGCCCTGCACAAGCGATTACAATTGAGGCAGGTCCGCGACGTAATGATGGTACACGGAGAACTGTCCGTTATGATATCGATATGGTTAAGTGTATCTACTGCGGTTTTTGTCAAGAAGCGTGTCCGGTAGAAGCTATTGTTGAGGGACCAAATTTTGAATTTGCAACAGAAACACGTGAAGAACTCTATTATGATAAAGAAAAACTTTTAATGAATGGAGATCGTTGGGAACGAGAAATTGCTCGAAATATATTGATGGATGCACCTTACCGTTAAGTGTATCATTAAATGAGGTGTCGGATAGTTTTCCGATAAATTGTAATCTGGTATGAAGTTTATACCAATTGTTTGAATAATTAAGGAGAAGCCTATGCTAACAGATCTAGCGGCGGCATTTTTCTATTTGTTTGCTTTTATTATGCTAACAAGTGCAGTTATTGTTATTACAGCACGCAATCCAGTGCATTCTGTTTTGTTTTTAATCCTCGCATTTTTTAATGCTGTGGCTTTATTTTTACTTGCAGGAGCAGAGTTTTTAGGGCTTATTCTGCTTGTTGTTTATGTTGGAGCTGTCGCTGTTTTATTTTTATTTGTCGTTATGATGCTTGATGTCGATTTTGCTGAGTTAAAGAGTGGAACTCTTCGGTATGCTCCTATTGGAGCTCTTATTGGCGTTATTATCGCTGTAGAATTGATTGTTGTTTTTGTAAGTAGCTATTTTTCTCCAGTCTTGAGAGCGCATATTACGCAACCAATGCCTGATTTAGCGCAGCGAACAAATACACAGGCATTAGGAGATATTCTCTATACGGATTATGTTTTCTATTTTCAAATTGCTGGAATAATTTTATTGGTTGCAATGATTGGTGCTATTGTTTTAACACTTCGTCATAAATTAGGAGTAAAGAGGCAATCTATTGCAGAGCAAGTTTCTAGAACGGTAGAAAGTGCCATTGAAATCAAGCAAGTTGAATCAGGAAAAGGTATTTAAGGGGGGCTATATAGATGTATATTGATATTACGCATTATCTCACAGTTTCTGCTTTGATGTTTACAATTGGTATTGCTGGAATTTTTCTCAACAGAAAAAATGTGATTATTATCTTGATGTCTATTGAGCTTATATTACTCTCAGTTAATCTTAATTTTGTTGCATTTTCAGCGTTTCTTCATGATCTCGTTGGGCAGATATTTGCTCTATTTGTCTTAACCGTAGCAGCTGCTGAAGCTGCCATTGGTTTAGCAATTCTTGTCGTTTTTTTCCGTAATCGTGGTTCCATTGCGGTTGAAGATGTTAATGTAATGAAAGGCTAACCAGTGATGTATTATACGATTGTCTTTCTTCCGCTTTTGGGTTTTCTCATTGCTGCACTAGGTGGGAAAACGATAGGAGATCGTGCGAGTGAATTGATAACATGTAGCTTTATGGTGATTGTTGCCATATTGTCGTGGGTGGCTTTTTTTAGTATTGCACTTGGTCATACTCCAGT
>NZ_JBHIQG010000054.1:7577-11340 GCF_042196425.1 Bartonella sp. AD328YNZD
GGACTTGCTTCTTATCTGTTAATTGGTTTTTGGTTTCAACGCGATTCTGCTAATAAGGCTGCAATGAAAGCTTTTGTCGTCAATCGTGTTGGAGACTTTGGTTTTCTCTTAGGAATATTTAGTATTTTTGTTTTATTTCAATCGGTTGATTTTAGCTCTATTTTTGCAAAAGCTGCAAACAATAGCTTTATACAAAATATGACATTTTTAGGTTGGCAGTTTGATGGACAGATGGCAATTACCATTACATGTCTTTTATTATTTATTGGTGCGATGGGAAAATCCGCACAATTTCTTTTACATACTTGGCTTCCTGATGCAATGGAAGGGCCAACCCCTGTATCAGCACTTATTCATGCAGCAACAATGGTAACGGCTGGTGTTTTTATGGTTGCGCGTATGTCGCCAATTTTTGAACTTTCTTCAACTGCTTTGACCGTGATTATTATTGTTGGAGCAACAACGGCATTTTTTGCAGCAACTGTGGGGTTAGTGCAGAATGATATTAAGCGTGTTATTGCTTATTCTACATGTTCTCAACTTGGTTATATGTTTGTTGCATTAGGTGTTGGAGCTTATGGAGCTGCTGTCTTTCATCTTTTTACGCATGCTTTTTTTAAAGCCTTATTGTTTCTTGGGGCGGGCTCTGTCATTCATGCTGTATCTGATGAACAAGATATGCGAAAAATGGGCGGGTTACGCAAACATATAAAGGTCACCTATTGGATGATGATGGTCGGGACCATTGCATTGACCGGTGTTGGCGTTCCTGGAACACTTTTCGGGACTGCGGGTTTTTTCTCAAAAGATGCGATTATAGAGTCTGCTTTTGCATCCCATAATATTGCTTCAGGGTATGCTTTTTATCTTCTTGTTTTTGCAGCCTTATTAACAAGCTTTTATTCATGGCGGCTTATCTTTATGACGTTCCATGGAAAACCACGAGCAACTGTTGATGTTATGCATCATGTACATGAATCGCCCCCAGTGATGTTGATCCCTCTCTTTATTTTATCTATTGGAGCAATATTTGCTGGTGTTATTTTCCAACCTTATTTTTTTGGTGATTTATACGATACTTTTTGGAAGGGAGCATTGTTTACAAGCAGCCACAATCATATCCTTCATGATGCCCACCATGTTTTTAATTGGGTAAAATGGTCGCCTTTTATAGCAATGATTCTTGGGTTTATGTTGGCTTATTTATTTTATATTGCGGCTCCCTCTCTTCCCAAGAAAATGGCGCGTATTATGCCAGGAGTGTATCACTTTCTTTACCAAAAGTGGTATTTCGATCAATTATATAACTTTTTATTTGTTCGTCCTACCTTTAGAATTGGTTCTTTTCTTTGGAAAGTGGGAGACGGTAAGATTATTGATGGTCTAGGTCCCAATGGTATTGCAGCGCGTGTTGTTGATATTACAAATAGAGTTGTTCGAATGCAAACAGGCTATCTTTACCACTATGCATTTGCAATGCTTATCGGCGTTGCATTGCTCATTACATGGATGATGATCGGGGGCGTAAACTAATGACCGATTGGCCTATTCTTTCTACGGTTACATTTTTGCCGCTTGTTGGTGTTCTTCTGATTTTGTTTATCAAAGATGATAGTGAAGTAGCACGCCATAATATACGTAATGTTGCATTTTTTACAACTCTATTTGTTTTTATTATTTCTTTAATTATTTGGATAGGATTTGATTCTAGCAACCAAAATTTTCAAATGGTTGAAAAATCCAGTTGGTTAGGGGGTGGTATTAGCTATCATATGGGGGTCGATGGTATTTCTATTCTTTTTGTTGTTCTCTCGGCTTTTCTTTTGCCTTTCTGTATTTTAGCAAGTTGGGAGAATGTTAAAGAGAGATTAAAAGCCTATATGATTGCGTTTCTTCTTCTAGAAGTTGCGATTATTGGTGTTTTTTGTGCTCTTGATGCAATGCTATTCTATGTTTTTTTTGAAGGCAGCCTCATTCCAATGTTTATCATTATAGGTGTGTGGGGTGGAGCACGTCGTGTTTATGCAAGTATCAAGTTTTTCCTATACACTTTACTTGGTTCAGTGCTTATGTTGGTTGCTCTTATGGTTATGTATTGGGAGGCTGGGACACTTGATATACCAACTTTACTCAATTATCAGTTTCCTGTTCATATGCAAATATGGTTGTGGCTTGCATTTTTTGCTTCTTTCGCAGTTAAAATGCCAATGTGGCCAGTTCATACATGGCTCCCTGATGCTCACGTAGAAGCACCGACGGCGGGTTCTGTTATTTTAGCTGGTGTCTTACTTAAATTAGGTGGGTATGGTTTTCTTCGTTTTTCTTTACCAATGTTTCCTATCGCTTCAGCAGATTTTGCGCCTTTTGTTTTCACATTATCGCTTATCGCTATTATTTATACATCACTGGTTGCACTTGTTCAAAGTGACATCAAAAAACTTATTGCATATTCCTCAATAGCGCATATGGGATATGTAACGATGGGTATTTTTGCTGCGAATGAACAGGGGATACAAGGGGCTATTTATCAGATGCTATCCCATGGAATTGTTTCAGCAGCATTGTTTCTTTGTGTTGGTGTTATCTATGATCGCTTGCATACACGTGAAATTTCAGCGTTTGGTGGTTTAGTGAATAATATGCCTAAATATGCTGTTGTTTTCTTAATTTTCACCATGGCAAATGTTGGTTTGCCTGGAAGCTCAGGGTTTTTGGGTGAATTTTTAACCTTAATAGGTGTTTTTCAAGTAAATAAATTGGTTGTTGTTTTAGCAACAACAGGTGTTATCTTATCGGCAGCCTATGCTCTTTATCTTTATCGGCGTGTGATTTTTGGTTCCTTGGATAAAGAGAATTTAAAAGTATTAATAGATCTTTCTTTAAGAGAAAAATTCCTCCTTTATCCAATGGTTATTCTTACAATATTCTTTGGTATCTATCCAACGCCTATTCTTAAGGCAACGGCGTTTTCCGTAGAAACCCTCATCAATAAACTGCACTAGATAAGGGAAGAATGCACATGCAAACTGAAATAATAGCGCAATTAGTCTTAATTCTTCCAGAGCTTTTAATTGCATTAGGAGCTGTCGTGCTGCTTATGATTGGTGTTTATTCCAATACACGTGCTTCTTTAACAGTGACAGGTTTAGCCATAGCACTTCTTGTGGCAACCATTGTTATTCTTATAGTTTTTCCGGAAAATGGCTCATTTCAAACCAATGCGCTCGTTATCGATTCCTTTAGTCGTTATATGAAAATTTTAATGCTTATTGGTGCACTCTTTTCTCTTATCATGTCTGTTGGTTTTGCCAATGCACAAAAGTTTAATATATTTGAGTTTCCAGTGCTTGTTCTTTTAGCAACCCTTGGAATGATGTTTATGATTTCAGCGGGTAATATGCTGTCGCTTTATATGGGGTTAGAATTGCAATCTTTAGCTTTATATGTTTTAGCAGCGATTAATCGTAATAATGTGAAATCTTCTGAAGCCGGTATAAAATACTTTGTTTTAGGAGCATTATCTTCAGGGTTGCTTCTTTATGGTATTTCTTTGCTTTATGGTTTTACCGGTCAAATTGGTTTTCACGAAATTGCTCTTGCTTTAAAAGGCAAGAATGTACAATTAGGGGTTATTTTTGGAATTGTCTTTATTTTAGCTGGTTTGGCTTTCAAAATTTCTGCTGTTCCGTTTCATATGTGGACACCTGATGTTTATGAAGGAGCGCCCACACCGATTACAGCATTTTTTGCTGGTGCCCCTAAA
>NZ_JBHIQG010000055.1:0-11228 GCF_042196425.1 Bartonella sp. AD328YNZD
CATCTTGCATTAGTACAGTATGCAAGAGCAATGTGTGATCGCGTAGTGGTTTCTATTTTTGTCAATCCAAAGCAATTTGGACCTCATGAAGATTTTTCTCAATATCCAAGAGATTTGAAGGGCGATTGTGCTTTGTTAAAAGAAGCAGGTGTTGAATGTGTTTTTGCTCCTTCTGTCGATGAAATGTGGCCACTGGGAAATGAGACAATTGTGAAGGTGGAAAAATTATCACGTATTTTGATAGGAAAATTACGTCCAGGGCATTTTTGTGGTGTAACGAGTGTTGTTGCTAAGCTTTTTAACATTGTCCAACCAGATAAGGCTTTTTTTGGGGAAAAGGATTTTCAACAAATTTTAATTATTCGGCGTATGGTTGAAGATTTGGCTTTTCCTATTGAGATTGTTGGAGTTCCTATTTTACGTGAAGCAGATGGAGTTGCGCACTCTTCACGCAATCAGTTTTTAACATTAGAAGATCGTAAAGCTGCCAAAATTATTCCTAAAAGTGGAAAAGCTGCTGAAAAGCTTTACCATGAAGGTGAACGGTCGGTTGATAAATTATGCAAAACTGTTCGTGATATTTTACAACAAGAAACGCGTGCAATCATTGAAGCAATAGATTTACGGGATATGGAAACTTTATGCGTGATCAAAGGAACATTGAATAAACCGGCGGTTTTACTCCTTACTGTCCGCTTTGGTGAGGTAAGACTTATTGATCAATATATATTGCAAGAGAAGGGTGGAAAATGAGTGTACATAAAACCGTAAAGCGTATGACATCTTCCGAAATACGTGCAAGAAAGGGACAACAGCCAATTGTTTCTTTAACAGCTTATCAAGCTTATACTGCGCGGATTGCTGATCCATATTGCGATATCCTTTTGGTTGGTGATAGCGTTGGGATGGTTGTGTATGGGTTTGAGACAACGCTTCCTGTTAATTTAGATATGATGATTTCACACGGGAAAGCCGTGGTGCGTGGATCTCAAAAAGCTCTTGTTGTTATTGATATGCCTTTTGGGTCTTATGAGGAAAGTCCAGAGCAAGCTTTTTTAAATGCATCGCGCATTCTTGCACAAACGGGGTGTGGTGCAGTTAAGCTTGAAGGTGGCGTTTATATAGCCGAAACAATAGATTTTTTGTGTAAACGTGGCATTCCAGTGATGGGGCATATCGGTCTTACACCCCAAGCAATGAATCGTTTTGGTGGTTTTAAAACACAAGGACGCAAGGAGAATGATTGGCAAAGAATTGAAGCAGATGGAGCAGCGATTGAAGAGGCTGGTGCTTTTGCTGTTGTTTTAGAAGCAATGGTTGAACCTTTAGCGGTGAAACTGACGGATAAACTTTCTATCCCTACGATTGGTATAGGGGCGTCCAATCAATGTGATGGGCAAGTATTGGTTATGGAAGATATGTTAGGTTATGGTGCCCATGTGCCAAAATTTGTTCGTCGTTATGGAAATCTTGAACAAGCCATGGAAATTGCAATCAAGAATTATGCAGAGGATGTTACCTCCCGTGCTTTTCCAGCGGATAATGAGGTTTATAAACTAAAATAAATTTCAGTTTAAGATCAGCAGTTTGAAAAGAGAACATTTGTTGTTTTGATAATGAATGTCATTATTTCATGTATTTTGTATGCAATTTGAACTGTGATTTTTTCCATTTCTTTAATGAAGTCACGCTCCTCATGCAAAACAGAGCGCCATTGGGTCGCTAATTCAGGTGCTTTTTTAAAGAAAGCTTTCTAAGGCACCCAATCCTATTTCGCGACGGCGTTCGTGAATAGTATAGTGGTAACTCCCTTATGAAATGTATAAAATTTATAGAGCACTTCCGTCTTTACGCTTCATAAGAGAGCAAGCCGGTATCATCATACACTTTTCCAATTTTCAATGCTGCGACAGCGCTTAGCACTTGAGATGGTTCATAAGAAGCATTTTAACTCTTTCTTTAAAAAATTTTACTCACACGCCAGCCCCGCTTGTGGTGTGCAAGAGAATGATTTTGATTGATCCAATATAAACAGATTTGAAATGAGTGAAGCTTACGATATTAGGAGCTCTCATTCAAAATGAAAAAACAATGAATTATTATTATAAGTCAGTGTGATGAGTCTGTAATGACAAGGAATCAACAATGCGAAGGGGCTATAATCTTTGGACATCCAAGTCATTAAAGCGCGTTAAAAATGCGTTTTCAATGTGTTGGGTAGAATAGGAGGATAAATTCAGATCATCGGGTAAAATATTATTGGGAGAGCCAAAATAGCGAAGGGCTTCTTCTGTATTAAATCCAGCAAGCGTAATCGATTCATAATATGCAGCGATACGGTCGGCTTGTTTAATTTTTTTTAAAAGTTTTTGAGAAAGATCAACGGGAAGAGAAAAGCGCATGTGGATAGCATCTTGGATGCGCTTTTCAACGCGTTCATATTGTTTTCCTATGACAGCTTTAAAAGGGGAAATCATATCGCCGATGACATATTCTGGAGCATCATGAAGAAGGGCATAAAGACATTCATTGCTTCCCGATTGTGGAAAAAGTTTTTGAAATATTTGTTCAACCAAAAGTGAGTGTTGTGCAACAGAATAGGCGTGTTCTCCTCGTGTTTGACCGTTCCAACGTGCTACACGAGCAAGTCCATGGGCAATATCTTCAATTTCAACATCAAAAGGAGAAGGGTTGAGAAGATCAAGTCGCCTTCCAGAAAGCATTCTTTGCCAAGCACGTGCTTCTCCATTTTTTAATAATTCAGCTTTAGCCATGCGTATTTTCTACAGTATTTTCAGGAAAGGTAAAATTCATATTTTCAGCAATACTTATGGTGATAGGAATGTTTTTTACAGTAAAGGGGATGTTATGATCCATAGCATCTTTTACGTGGTCAATACGCAGTAAAGCAAGAGCTTCATTGTCTACACATGTTCCCAAGGATCCAAATACTTTTGTTCCTGCTTCAATGCTAGATTGAGGGGACAATTCATGCTGGCCTTTTACAATTAAAATACGGCGACGTGCTGCTTGGCGGTGGTGCATTCGTGAAACAACTTCTTGTCCAATATAACACCCTTTGTTGAATGCAAGTCCATTTATTTGATCGTAATTAATATCATGAGGAAAGACTTTACCAACTTCATAATCTTGACCACTTTCTGCAATTGCATAACGGATACGCAATTGATTCCACATGTTATGATATTCTGAAGCCAAAAAAGATGTTTTGCCATAGATTCGTATTATTTTTTCTTTTTCTGGGAATCGTTTATCAACAAAACTTGAATCAAAATTTAAAGTATCTGATTCATTTTTCCAAGAAACTGTAACAACTTCTTGGAATGGTTGTGTAATTTCTATTTTTTTACGCAGTTTATAAAGCAACAGACGCTTGTAGAGTATATCAGCTAAAGGCATGATAATATCAATCAAATAACCATCTTCTTTTTTGCCAATAAGAAAATCAGCAAGAACCTTTCCTTGAGGGGATAAGAGGGCTCCAGGGAAAATTTCTTGCGGGTTGATTTTTTTTACATCTGTTGTGATTAGGGATTGCAGAAAATCTGTTGCTTCTTCGCCTGTAATTTGAATAATTGCGCGATTTTTTAAGCAAATGGCATTTTGTTTTTCAATCATGGTTCTTGCCTTTCTGCTCAAAGTTACATAATCGATAAGAGAGGAATATGTAAGGAGCGTGGCTATGTTTAAAACATTTGATACAATTTTTAAAGGTGCAACACTTGTGAATCATGATGGAAGAAGCAAGCGTGATATTGGTGTTACAAATGGCCGTATTGCTGAAATTGGCGACCTTACATGTGCATCGGCAGGTGAGGTGATTGATTGTACGGGGCTTCATATTTTACCGGGAATTATTGATAGCCAAGTACATTTTCGCGAGCCAGGTAATGAATATAAGGAGGATTTGGAAAGTGGCTCGTATTCTGCTGTGTTAGGGGGGGTGACAGCAGTTTTTGAAATGCCTAATACCAATCCATTGACAACATCAGAAGCTACATTAAGCGATAAGGTTAAACGCGCATTTCATCGAATGCATTGTGATTTTGCATTTTGGGTTGGAGGAACGCGTGAAAATGCTCATGAATTGTCTGAATTAGAAAGACTTCCTGGTGCAGCTGGAATTAAAGTCTTTATGGGGTCTTCTACGGGTGATCTTTTGGTCGATGATGATGAAAGTGTACGCCTTATTTTGAAGAATATACGCCGTCGTGCGGCTTTTCATTCTGAAGATGAGGCGAGGCTCAAAGAGCGTAAAATACTGCGTATTGAAGGGGATGCATCATCACATCCGATTTGGCGTGATGAAGTTGCGGCATTAAAATGTACGCAGCGTTTGGTAAAAATTGCTCATGAGACGAAGGCTCGGATTCATGTGTTACATCTTTCGACAGAAGAAGAAATTGATTTTCTAAAAAAACATAAGGATGTTGCAACAATTGAAGTGACACAACACCATTTGACGCTCACGGCTGATGATTATAAGCAATTTGGTACATTAATTCAGATGAATCCGCCTATTCGTGAGCCGCGCCACCGTGAAGCTCTTTGGTACGGTGTTCAACAGGGGATTATTGATGTTTTAGGCTCAGATCATGCGCCTCATACTTTGGAAGAAAAGCTTCAATCTTATCCTTCTTCACCTTCAGGAATGACAGGGGTGCAAACAACAGCAGCAATTATGTTGACACATGTGAATGCAGGAAAGATATCTCTTGAGCGTTTTGTTGATCTCACGTCGCATGGCCCTAGTCGTATTTTTGGTATAAGCTGTAAAGGACGCCTTGCTGTTGGATACGATGCTGATTTAACAATTGTTGATCTTAAGCGAGAAGAAATTATTACGAATGGCTTAATTGGTTCGCGTGCCGGTTGGACACCTTATGATGGTAAAAAGGTTAAAGGTTGGCCTGTTGGGACCATTATCCGTGGTATGCGTGTGATGTGGGAAGGTGAAATTGTTACTTCTTCACAAGGAGAGCCTGTTAAATTTATAGAAACTTTGGTGTAAATAGATTAAACTTTATAGGTTTTATTTTATTATGCCATAAAACATCGCCTTTTAGAGCGGTGATATAAGGCATGCTAGCTTCCTTGGCACATAAGTATTTTTTTAAGTGTATGGTGAATATTTTTAGACTTGTTTGTCAAGCCTTTAGTACTTTTAGTTTAAGTAATAACATGGGTGAGAAGCCAAGAAGAATCTGTTCAACAAGAACCCAGCCTATTGATAAACAAGCTCTGAGGGTGGGCAGGAAGCCAAAGAACGATTTTGTTCAGGGGAAAGATGCTCACAAGAATAAAAACGTGTCGAGGAATTATTTTTCAAAAACTTCTCTATTTTCAGAGTAGATTTACAGCTCCCCTCATTTGTGAGAGAACATGGTTGATATTGCTGAAATTGAAGAAGACACTTTTTGTATAGATTAATTATTTATAATGCATGAGGAGGTTTTCGGATAAAGTTCTTCCTTCCTCAACGTATCTTTGATTGGCTTCAATTGCTGCTTGTGTACAATGATGATAATTTTCTGAGAAAGCACGGTATGCTTCATTAAACGCTTCATAAAAATAAGCGCGTCTTTGTGGGATAGGCTTTTCTGCTTCAATCAATGCGTTCATGTAGTCATACCATTGGTTTGTTGGAGTCTCGCAAAGATTTTGAAGAGAATGCAGAGATCCCAAAATTTCCGCTAGTCGGAGTAATTTTTTCTCATAAGGTGGAGATTGTTGCGCAAAGGTTGGCATTGAACTTACAATGAATATTAAAATAATGATGTTCATCAATCTATTACGCATTATTGTTATTGTTTTCCTTGGAATAAAACTCTGTACAAATAAAATAATTGTGTCATGAAAACGATGTCAAAAAATAGGGTTAATTGTTACATTATTCTCACTTACTTATAAAATATAGGGCGTAAGAGACAGTAAGGAAACCATAATGAAATATTGAAAATACTGACGGAGTTTTTTGTAGTGAAAAATTTAAGATTTGCTTCGTGCAATCTATTTTTCACATAAATTTATAGTGTAACGCCTATAGAATTTTTTAAAGCTCGTTTTCTTCAAGGAGAGAAAAAATCTCTATCTACAGAATGTTTTTGTCTAATCAAATAAAATAGATTGTTTTTACGATCAATGATGGATACAGCCGTGAATACAATGGGAAAATGATAAGAAAAATTTACTATAAGATAAAAGTTCTAGCCTAAACCGCATAATGCGATAATTTGAGGTAAGATACATTCAAAAAGAGCGGTGCGTGGTATCGTTCATGGAGCCAATGATGAAAGAGTTGCGATTTTATAATACGCTAACACGTAAAAAAGAAAATTTTACACCAATAGATGCGACAAGAGTACGTCTTTATGTTTGTGGACCGACAGTTTATGATTATGCACATATAGGAAATGCACGCCCTGTCATTGTTTTTGATATTTTATTTCGTTTATTGCGTCATGTTTATGGCAATGAGCATGTTCTATATGCACGTAATATTACAGATGTTGATGATAAAATTAATGCACGAGCAGCTTGCGAATATCCAAACTTGTCACTGAATGACGCTATTCGTCAATTAACAGAACGTACATATTCTCAGTTTCAACAAGATACAATAGCACTTGGTTGTCTATTGCCAACCAGTCAGCCGCGCGCAACCGAGCATTTAGAGGAGATGCGCTCTTTAATTGAAAGGTTGCTTGAAAAGGGGCACGCTTATGAAGCGGAAAATCATATATTATTTTCTGTAAGTAGTATAAAAAATCCTCCCCATTATGGGGCATTTGCAAATCGTTCTTTAGATGAAATGAGGGCGGGGGCACGTATTGATGTTGCTGCTTATAAAAGGGAAGAGATGGATTTTGTTTTATGGAAGCCTTCTGAGGAAGGAGAACCAGGTTGGAAATCACCGGGCGGAATTTCTGTTTTAGGTCGTCCAGGTTGGCATATTGAATGTTCTGCAATGTCAATGGCAAAGTTATTAGCGCCCTATGGTGGTGGTTTAACTTGTGATGATCCGACCGCCAATATTTTTGATATCCATGGTGGTGGACTTGATTTAATTTTTCCTCATCATGAAAATGAGATTGCACAAAGTTGTTCAGCTTTTGGGACGGAGCGAATGGCTAATTTTTGGATGCATAACGGCTTTTTACAAGTTGAAGGTAAAAAGATGTCGAAAAGCTTTGGCAATTTCATAACTATTCGTTCTGTTTTAGAGAATAATTTTTTGGAGTTTAATGGTATTTTATCCGATGAAATGAAGCAAAATTGGGCTGGTTTGTCTGCGCGTTTTTCGATGTTGCAAACACATTATCGTGAACCATTAAATTGGACAGCACAGCGTTTAATACAATCGAGCAGCGAACTGTATCGTTGGTATGAATTGCTTCGCAGCAAAAAGAGTGAGATGAAAAACAATGAAGTAGTTGATGATACTTTGATAGATGCACTTAGTGATGATCTTAATACTCCAAAAGCACTGACTCTTTTGCGAAAATTTTATAAAGAAGGAGATGCTTTGGCTCTTGTTAATGGGATGAATTTATTAGGACTGTTACGAAAAGAATGGATTAAAGAAATAGACTGCCCATTATTTACAAGAAAAACTTTTCTTGATTCAAAATTTATTGATCAGCGCATTGCCGAAAGACTACAGCTTATCCATAATAAAGAGTGGGAAGCTGCGGATATAATTCGTGATGAGCTTGCAGCTGAGGGGGTTCTTTTAAAAGATAGTAAGGATCCGCAGAGTGGTAAGCGCATAACCGTGTGGGAAATAAAGCGACACTAATGTCTCTATTCCAGCAGCTCTCATGAAAAAGGAGAATATGATGGAATTTTTATATCATTATGGGTATGTCGCACTAAAATTAGTTGTAGGCCTTATCGCTTTCCTCTTGATTTTAAGAACCACAGGTCGTGGTAGTCTTAGTCAAATGACGCCAGTTGATTTGGTAAGTAATTTTGTGATGGGAAGTATCATTGGAGGCGTTATTTATAGTCCGGATGTTAGCAGTATTCAATTATTGATCGTCTTATTTATTTGGCAGACTTTGGTCACCACTCTTAATTTTCTGATGCGCTATTCAGTTTTTTTTCGTCGTCTCATTGCAGGACGTCATATTGCATTGGTTTTAGACGGAGTATTTCAAGTGGATAAGATTAAAAACTTAGGTATCAGTGTGAATGATCTGATTACAATGTTGCGTATTAAAGGCTGTAGTTTACACGAAGCTGCTTTCGTTCGTTTAGAAACCAATGGCGATTGTTCCGTTATTAAAAAGGAAGAAGGAAAGAAGTCTATCATTTTAATACAAAATGGCGAAATTCTTGATAAGGGGCTGAAAGAGATTGGTAAAACAAAAAAGTGGCTTCATGCAGAACTGAAAAAAAAGCATGTAAAAGTTGAAAATTTATTTGCAGCAGAGTGGTATGAGAATACAGACCCAAATAATAAATTATATAGTGGATTATTTCTTGTTCCTCTTTCAAAAACAGTCTAACTTCAAACAACGAGTAGGTATAGCTTATTGGAAGCATAATGAAGAGATGAACCTATAAACAACCACAGGGGGGTGTTTTGCCTTTTTCGTGTGGATGATAGAGAAGTAAGGGCTTTATGAAACGTAATGAAATAACAAAAACTGTATCATCAGATACGGGGAAAACTCTGCGCACACTTTACAATTTATGGCCTTATATGTGGCCAGTAGATCGGCGTGATCTAAAAATGCGTGTGCTATGGGCAATATTTTATCTTGTTTTGGCCAAGTTCGTTCTCATATCTGTACCGTATTTCTTTAAATATTCTACGAATGTGCTTGATGCTAGCTTTCAATTACCTGAATGGTTTCCATCCAATTGGATTATTCCCATCATGCTCGTTTTGGCGTACAATGTTGCACGTATTATGCAGGCTGGATTAAATCAATTACGCGATTCTCTTTTTGCCACTGTTGGTCAATATGCTGTTCGTCAATTAGCTTATAAAACCTTTGTACATATTCATGAATTATCTTTGCGATTTCATTTGGAACGCCGAACTGGTGGGCTTTCTCGCGTGATTGAGCGTGGTACAAAAGGAATTGAAGCTATCGTAAGATTTTCAATTCTCAATACAATACCGACAGTTTTAGAATTTATATTAACAGCACTTGTATTTTACATAAGTTATGGGTGGTATTATCTTCTCATCGTTGTTGTAACGGTTGGGTTATATACCTTGTTTACCATTAAGGCGAGTGATTGGCGCATTCGTATTCGGCAACAAATGAATACAGCGGATACTGAGGCGAATACGCGCGCTGTTGATTCTCTCTTGAATTTTGAAACGGTCAAGTATTTTAGCAATGAAACTCTAGAAGCTGATCGTTTCAATGCTTCTATGGTATGTTATGAAAAAGCCGCAACAAAGATTTGGACATCATTAAGCTGGCTTAATTTTGGTCAGGCTCTTATCTTTGGTATTGGAATGACGATCATAATGCTGATGTCAGCTTATGAAGTTTATTATAAGACACAAACTTTAGGAGACTTTGTTTTTATTAATGCACTTTTAATGCAACTTTCTATTCCACTGAATTTTATTGGTTCAATTTATCGTGATGTTCGGCAAGGTTTAACGGATATTGAAGCGATGTTTGATCTTTTAGATGTTCAACAGGAGATTGTTGATAAATCGGACGCCAAACCGTTAGAGATAAGCGATGGAACCATTCGTTTTCATCAGGTAAAGTTTTCCTATGATTCGACGCGTCAGATTCTTCGAGATATTGATTTTGAAGTCCCTGGAGGAAAAACAGTCGCTATTGTTGGTCCATCGGGTGCAGGGAAATCAACTATTTCTCGGTTGCTTTTTCGGTTTTATGATGTTGATTCGGGCTCTATTACAATTGACGGGCAGGATATTCGTGATGTAACACAAAAAAGTTTGCGCGAAGCGATAGGCATGGTACCACAAGATACGGTGTTATTTAATGATACAATTGCCTATAATATTTGCTATGGGCGTCCAAGTGCTACAGATGAAGAGATGCGCAAAGCTGCTGAAATGGCACAGATCTCAAAATTTATTGAGATATTACCAGAAGGTTTTCAATCTATGGTAGGAGAGCGTGGTCTCAAATTATCAGGTGGTGAAAAACAACGTGTGGCTATTGCACGGACACTCTTAAAAGCCCCCCCACTTCTTATTCTAGATGAAGCAACAGCGGCTCTTGATACGGCGACAGAACAGGAAATTCAACAAGCATTGGATATTGTAAGCCGTGGACGTACAACATTGATTATTGCTCACCGTCTTTCTACGGTTATCAATGCTGATGAAATTTTGGTTCTTAAAAGTGGTCGTATTATTGAAAATGGGACACATACAGAGCTTTTACGCAAGAAAGGTCTCTATGCTTCAATGTGGAATAAGCAGCTTGAAGCATCGCAAGCTGAAGAAAAATTACGTAAAATGCGTGAAGAAGATGAGACGAGTGTTGTTAATCGTAAAAAATAAATAGAGCAAAATGTAATCTATATCTTTATATGGAGTGATTGATTAAATACATAAAAAGACACAAGAGGAACAAAAAGCTTTGTTGCTTGTTTAAGTTTACGATGAATAGGAAATTATATGAGTATTCTGCAATCTTTCCATAATAGCTTTGTACCGGTTCATAAAGAAGGTTATCCTTTTATTGTAGCGTTTTTTGTTATTTCGCTCATTCTTGGTTGGATATGGAGTCCGTTTTTTTGGTTTGGTCTCGTTCTCACGGTGTGGTGTATATACTTTTTCCGTGATCCAGATCGTGTGATCCCTTTGAATTCAAATTGGGTGATGTCGCCTGCTGATGGGCGTATTTCATGTGTGGAATCATGTGTTCCACCTGAAGAATTAGGTTTAGGGAAAGATGAAATGATCCGTATTTCTATTTTTATGGATGTTTTTTCATGCCATATTAATCGTATTCCTATCAGTGGTACAGTAGAGTCTATCGTTTATCATCCAGGTCGATTTACCAATGCTGACTTTGATAAAGCTAGTCAGTTTAATGAGCGTAATGGGGTGGTAATTGATAGCAAACATGGTAAAATTGGTGTCGTACAAATAGCGGGAATGGTTGCGCGCCGGATTGTTTGCTGGTCAAAAGAAAACGATGCCGTTATGACTGGTGAGCGATTTGGATTGATTCGTTTTGGTTCTCGCCTTGATA
>NZ_JBHIQG010000056.1:0-6731 GCF_042196425.1 Bartonella sp. AD328YNZD
TCCCTCTCTCTCCGCCATTAATTTAAAACGAACTTTCATATGCTTGATATGACATAGTTTAAAAAGCTCAGCATTTGCAGGATTTTTTATTGTTTGAAATTGACTAGTTCGTGCCGATCTATGCCTGTCATTATGTACACTTAGAAATTACTATTGAATTTTCATCAATTTTATAATTTCTAAGCTCCTCTTCTCTCGATCTTTAGATAACCTGATCTAGCATAAACGATCTCTTCAAATATCATTAAAGGATTTTTGCCATTATCACTAACTTCTGGTAGAGCTTTTAGAATTAATGGTGATCATAGTGCTATTTGCAATTTTGTTGATTAACGGGCTAAATGCGTTTTATCCACATCAGAGATAACGAATACCTCAGCTTTTTTCACGCAATGTGCTCATTTAAAATTAATGTCATGAATATTTGTACAAAATTTTTATCTATACGATAATCAAAAAAAGGCTGACGTAATATAATAATTGAACATCATTCATGCGGCACTTTCTTTTATCTCTAAGCTTTGTATGTAAATAGATAGTCCGTGCAAAATAAATAAAGGGGCGCAAAAGCCTATAAATACACACAGGACGTATAATATAGAAAATGAAAAAAATTTTCCTGCATATAAAAGCACAATAGAGAATAAAGCTGTTATAATGCGCACACTGGCATCGCCTGCTAAAATAACCTCGGCTAAATTTTCACTAGGTGTGATAGCTTGTCCAATCGTTATTCCCGATACCCTAAAATAAAATTGCCCAATACCTAATAAAAACCCCATAATATAAAGGGAATATTGAGTAAAATTTAAATATAAAACAAAAGAGATTGCGATCACGGCAAAAGCCGGTGCCCCCCATACAAAAAAACGAATTAAAGATGGAAATTTCCGTAAATAATAAGATGAGATAAGACCATTGATCACAAAACCCAGTGCTGACAAAGCAAAAATAGAATTTTGAATAGCTGTAAATTTTATGTTATCTGATGTTATAGAAGCAAGAGCAAGTGGCAATAAAACAATAGGCCCCGTATAGAGAGAATTATTCAAAATACGATTAATCGTTAAAAACCGCAACGCAGAAATCCGCCAAAGGCATCTAAAACCAACTCCATAAGCCTTTTGAGATGGCTTTTTTAATAGCTCTTTTACTCTGTTTAGGTGTTGTATAGACTTTATACGAAACCATAAGCTGGCATTCAAAAGATAGATAAATACAATAAAGGCTATGGCTATTTTGTGCCCCAAATGCGCAATTATAAAATATATAAGCAACGGGGATATAATAACAAAAAACTGACAGCAACTAGTATAAAATGCAAAAATTCCAGCTTTTTGTTTGGGAGCTGGAACCAGCAGATTCAAGGCACTATTGTTATTTGGATTATCAGCCCCCATCAAGAGAGAAAGTAAAAAAAATACAAATAAAATAAGCACCGGATTGTTCATAAATAATAAGAAAGACAATAAACAAGCGCAAATAATTTGACTATAAAACCCAATTATAAAGCCTTGATAGTGCGCCAACACATTTCCCAAACATAAACCAGCAATTCCAATTGCGATTAAATTAACGACATTTAAAGTAGCAGACGCTTTTCCTGTTGTATCTTGGAATTGTAACAAAGAAAGGCCAATAGATAATACACCACTAGCACAAAAACTCGTCAAACAACCAATCACAATCATAAGAAACACAGAATTACGCAATAGCCTCTTCCCTCTTAAATAGAGACTCAAGCCATTTTATGATTTTCTCCATTATCGAATATGGTTCGGGACTAAATTCCAGTTTTTCGTAAAATTTTAGTCTAAATGCGTTATAGGCACTTATTTTTCGCAAGTCATCTGTCAGCATGAATTCTATACTTGGTAACGTTGTACGCATAGATTGAGACAAATAATAGGAAATTACTTTCCAATACATATAGGTACGCTCTCTTGCCAAATAATTTCCCAAGGCATATTTCAAGTGACAACCACTTAAAATATATTTCGGACAATGGTGCAACGGATAATAAATACAAATAGCACCGGCTTCATGTACGGTACAAGAAGAAATATTAATATTTTATCATTTCATAATATTATAAAAATATTCAGTGAGCAGATCTTCCAAATTTAGTCTAGTCACAACAAGATTGGTTGCTAATTTTTGAGCAACATGAGACAAAACCAATCTTACTGTTAAAGTTCCAATAACCTTTAAGTCAGATTCTGAATAAGCTTTTTTAAAATTCTCCACCTCTATGTTTCTGTGACATATAATAACGAGCTCATCTCGTCTGAATGAACAAGATGTAATTCTAAACCAATATTATCACAAAGTTTTGAGCTCTTGAATTCTCCGTATCCTAATCTGGTATTCTTAAATCATTATAGGAACTGAGAATTTTTAAGTATTCCAACTTTTATTAAACTTTGTAACAATCTATAGGAATCTTCCCTTCACTGAATTCAACAATTATTTTCTCACCACTACAAGAACAAAAAATTATCTTTGAATTTGCTTACTTTTAGAAAGAAAAATGAGCAATACTCTTCCTTAACTAAAAGAAACACGCTCTATACATTTTTCTTTATGATTATCAAAAAACTATTCCGTTACAATTAACCATCAATCATTAGGATAAATATTCTGCGTTTAGCCTAATAAACTGTTATAATCAATGTTTCTCTCTGTTCTAAAAATCAGCGCTTTTCATTCTAGAGATACTCGTAATTGCTGTAAAATCTTTCCAAAAAAAGCCCCCTTAAACATTGCTATTAACACGATCATCCTGAGAAGTTTTATACATACACACTACATTATACGGAATGCTATGTATTTTAAAACTTACTCAACTAACCAATATTTTCTAATGGGCAAAATAAATCACGAAATTTGTGTGCTGTCACAATTAGAAAAACAATCATATATCTCCCTCTATAATTCAAGAGAATTTCATCGACCTTGTGAATATGTCAATCGCGTATTTTTTTGGAAAATCCCTTTGTATCTTTATAGAGCCTTGTTTTGGCAGCATAATTTTTAATATATCATAAATATTTTTATTTAATTTAATTTTAGAAAACTTAGTCATTATCGTGTTTCATTAAATGATATGAGTAAGGTAGGGATTCAATAGTGTTGTTTTGCAGAAAATATTGCGTCCATTCTCTATTTTGGGGTTCGCCATATTTTCCTAAAAAAGGAGATTTTGTGATAATATCAAAAGGTTCAAGCTTTTTTCCTATAACGAGAATGCATTTTGTTCTGTAGAGAGAAGATCAGAAAAAACACTTAAGCTGGAAAGTTAACATAAATATAGAACTTACTTAATTCTGTTTATATAAGACGGGGTATTGCAAACTATGAATATAGGTTCGCTATGAAAGCAGAACTCCCATAGACGATTGTACATATTTTTTGTATATACTTAGGTCATTCTCGGTTGTCAAAATCTCGCAAATTTTTAAGCATAGATCAGAATTTTTCTCTATAAACTTCGATACTTTGTATGGGGCTGGCTCCTCGAATGCAATAAAAGATGTGTTCTTTCCAAAACTTTTATAATTATCGCAATAAGTTATCAGGTCTTCCATCATATTTTTTGAGGTTAGCTTGTTGTAGAACCCAAATCTAAGCATATTTTTTGAGTATCCATTTACACCAAATAGGCAGAAAAGGCCTAATTGTGTTATTCATGGTTGCATTGAATTCTTTAAAAATGACTTGCTTCCATTTTTAATATTTGTCTATATTTTCAATTATTTGCGCTTCTGAATCCATGTTTTCCTCCCCATTGCTGTATTTTATAAGAAATTGCTACGAATGATCCTCTCCAAAGCTGATAATTCATCATCACTGTGTCCCCAAATTGCTATAATAGCTGGGCAGGTATTTAAATCGATGGTTAGGGGGAGGGGCTCGTTTTCTTTAAAAAAGAGCATAAAATGAACCACATTTTCCCAGGAATAAAGCTTTTGCCGCCATACGTTAACATCTTTTATAATATGACCGTCGATCTCGTTGATAAGGAAGATAATACGCCCTTTTTTCTTAAAGCGACTTGGTGTTTGCGAAAACACGCCTGCAATAAGGTTAACGGAGCTTTCAAGTAAACCATCTTCATAGCAATGCGCGAACAAGGTGGGTGCAATTCCTCCGTGGAGGCGGGCTCCTACTTCGATCATCACTGGACCACGAGCTGTTTGCATGATTTCCATATGCGCAGGTCCATATTCAATCCCCAGCGCGCGAATGCATTGTTTTGCATAAGAGATAAGAGGGGCATAAGAGGGATCTTGAGAATCAAGCACATCAAGTGTTTCATAAACAAAAGTACTTCCATTATGAATACCTTTTTTATATCGTGACAAACTACATATTTTTATAGCCTCTCCCTTTACAACGGCATCGACGATGTATTCTTCTCCCTCCAATCTTTCTTGGAGCAAATAGGCCTCGTTAGGTGCGCCAAAAATATTTTTTTTCTTCCAGTCTATTTCAGAGGTCCACATTACTACTTCCTCAAGATTAGAGAAAAATAAAACACCATCACTCCCTGCAGAATCATTTGGCTTTACCACATAGCCGCTGTGGCTTTCAAAACCATCGAAAGTACAATCGTTTTTTGTAAGAATCTTTGATCGGATGTAAGATAAACCATTTTCACAAAGGCGTTTTTGCATCGCTGCTTTTTTCCGTCGCCAATCGGTAGTCAAGGGGTTATTCCCAAGACAACCATAATAAGCCGCCAATTGCTCTGCACAATAGATACCTCTTTCGGCACCCGCTATTACAGCCTCTATCGTGCCGATAGGAAAGCGTTTCTTTATCTCATCTACACTATGAAGCTTCGTTTCTGCCATGCCCTTTCCCTGATAAGAAAGCATAAAGTGTGAAAAAGATGCTGCTTGAGAGACAACACCATAACAAGCATAGCCTAATTTTTGCAAAGCAGGGCCATAGAGGGCACCTGTGGAGAAAGGGTCGACAATAAGAATAGGTTTTCTCATACTTTGTTCCGCTGTGATAAAAGGAAAAGAACATAAATAAAGATTATCAATCCTATAAGGGGCAGAAGATAAACAGCTGCTTGAGGACCCATAAGGGCAGAGCTTGTAAGAAGACCAAGGATAACATAACCTGCCGACTGGGAGAGAGTATAAAGCATGCCGCTATAGCTTCCCACCAGCTCTGCTTGAGCCTCTGTTTTGGTGGCTTCAATCGTATGTTTGCGGGCATTAATTCGCATGGTATTCATTGAAAAACCAATAAAAAAGCAAAAGGCCACAGCTAAATAGGGCGATTGTGTGGTGCTAAAAATAAGATCAGCTACGCTCAACATAAGGGCTGGGAGAATAAATTCAAAACGAGGGATTTTGATAAAAGCAGCCAAAAAAGCGCCCATGCCCGCAACCGCACTGCAAAGCCCATAGTATTCAGAGCCAAAATTTTTCACACTCTGAAAAAGAATGGTTGCCAGCGTATTATAAGCGCAAATATGAAAGCCAATAAGTCCTATGCAGACGCATAAAAGTTTAAGCTCACGGGAGAGTCCATCCGCTTGCGGTGTAGGTGCTGGCTTCTTACCTGTTGCAAGTGCTGTGGTATCTGTAGCGTTGTATTCATCGCAAAATATAATATATCCGGCTATAAGGCTTATAATGATGTCAAACACACAAAGTGTCACAATCAAACCATTATAACCGATTTCAGCCGCTGCCCCTCGAGGGCTGGTCGCTTCTAAGAGATAACCACTTAGTGCTGCTCCCAAAAAAGCGCCAATTTGCACCACTGTTTGCATAATTCGGGAAGCCTTTTGGGCGCTAATATAACCACTAAGTGCTAGTTTAGTATTATAAGTCTCGAGTGTGCTTAAGGTAATCAAAGAGAGATAGCCGATAGAGATAGAGACAGCGATAAAACCAAAGGGGGAATCAGCGTAATGGAAAAGAGCAATCAATAAAAGAAGGCTATAGATAATGATCCGCCTTTTGTATAAATCGATCAACCGCAGTGAGGCTTTAATGTGCACAAGTCCGCTTTTTTTCAAAAGATAGGGCATAAGGGTGCCTAAAGCCATGGTTACGCCTAGGAAAACCGATGAGGATGTTATGCGATAAGCATTCCAAAGATTACTTAAAAATAAAACCATATCAGAAAGATACAGCAGGACAACAAGCCCATAAAACCGAAACATCAGTTGTTTGTGCACATTATCCCCCCCATTTCAGAATCTCTTCAAAACACACAGTATTATAAATCAGCATACATGTTCAAAAGCTATAAACGTGTACATGTATTGCTGTGCATGTCAAGTTTTTTCGGTAGGAAAAATTGAACGCTGATGTTTATGGTAGAGATAGCTTATTTTCAGGAGAATGAGTAGGATGGAGGCTGGTATTTTTACTGTGTTTCTTGGCAGGGGGCTTGCCAATAAGGGACTATGTCCTAGAGATATATTTTGCACTTTCAAGTTGATTTTGTTTATACTCAAGGTTGAGGTTTTTCTATTGACCGTTGTTAGATGTTGTTGTGACAATAAACTTCGTTATCTATCAGAAACATTTATGGCATTAGCGCTAAGGTATTGTATTAAAACCTTTACATAGTAGTCTTTTTATAGAGAGAAGGTATTATTGGTTCAGTTTTAGGAGGCTTTATTACGGCTGATTTTGGCGTCGTCGTTGTTTGAGGGCTTATTATAATATTCTTAGTTTCAGTTTATGAATATAGCGAAA
>NZ_JBHIQG010000056.1:6831-9537 GCF_042196425.1 Bartonella sp. AD328YNZD
GAAACATTTGATTCAAAAGCTTTTGCTAGGCATATTTCAATATCTCAGCGATGTTTTCCAAGAATTGCTCTGCTGCTTTTTAACGGAATCGGATATCAAATGCTTATAGCGAGGGAAGTGGTTTGAGAAAAGATAGAGTTGATTTCATTAGATTCCTATGTAGCGGAATCTACTACCAGCTCTTAGGGACAATAAATACTGAGATCGAACTCATTTCTCTACACTTACACGACGCTATAGGAGTAATCCTCGGAAACTCTACTAGAATTCGTTAAAAAATGGCAGGTTATGGAGTGTGATCAAAAAATATATTTTTTACAAATACTTAATCTCATTTTAAGTTGTCTAAAATATAACCTTATCTTAAAACTAAGTCGATATACCGCCATTTATCATAAAGTTAATAAGTTATACAAAATGCGGGAGTATTGTGTTTTTCTGTTTAGAGACGAGTAAAAAAACACCTTATTAAACATTAAGAGATTTCAGACATAAAACAATTTAACTTATGGAAAGTATATAGACAAAATGTATTTTGATAAAAAAGTTTATAATTCCATGTGGTCTTCAAAGAAATTTCTCGCCATTACTCAACAGAAAAACATATAATACAAACTTTTCAACCCAGTTATTGGTATAGAAATAATCCAGAAATTAGAGATTACTTAGATAATGGAAAAGCAATTGATCCGTTGCTTTTAGCACTCTTATCAGCGACAGATAGACGCAAACATACGCTTGAAATTATTGAACCTTCCTTAACGTCATCGTAAAATTTATTAATTAGGATCGATATGTTTATTCTAGTCTTGCTTATTTTTATGCTCGAGAGCTTTCTGTTGAAAGTGCCTTTAAATTAAATCAATCTATTCTAAGACCTCATATTACATTTTATCTTCATTTACCGCCCATTACTATACTGGAACGGTTGCAGAAAAGGGATGGTTTAAACTTAAAATACGAAGAAAAACTCTCTTTTATTGAAAAAATTTATTTGGAAAGCTAACTGTAATGGGCTTGTTTTAAAAGATTTAGAGAAGAGGAATAGAAAAGTTATCAATATTTATCGTGAGGATAATAGTGTGTTTATTCTTTTAGAGCCAAAGTGTGATGATAGAAGAACGACATGGAGGAGTATACTCGAGCATATTTTAATGCACGGAATAATAAGGGCAATGATGTGAGTGCAGCTTCCATACCGTAAAATTGTTTCACATATGTATAAAGGTGTAGCTTCTGAATAAAACGCACATAAAATATTAAATTTGTTTTTGTCCATAAATGTTCTGTTTTCATAGAAGAATTAATCATACAACAGCACAAAGATTGTAAAAGCCTCAAAAAAGAAATTTTGCTTTCTTAAATTTAATGATCTAAAATGAAAATTGTAAGAATGCCTGTTTTTAAACAGGATGTATCATGCATATCGACTGGGATTCATTTTAGAGGATAATTTATGTTCACTTCAAATTTGAAGGAACGCATTGCTTTATTTGAAAATAGAACTTTTCTCTATTTTACTTTGAGTGGCTTATTTGCTACATTTGGAAGTGGACTAAATTATATTACATTGTCGTGGCTCGCTTACAATCAGACGGGCTCAATCCGTGGTGTAGCGTTGATGATGCTTTTTCTTTGGACGCCTGGCATTATTTTTGCGCCTATTTTTGGCATATTGGCAGATAAATATAACCGTAAAACGCAGATTATTATTTCAAATCTTGTGAGAGGTTTGGTAATCGTAAGCTGGGTAATGCTTTGGCATTTTGGTATAAAAATTGAATTGATGGTCTTATCTGCTCTTTTGGGTATTTTTATCCCTTTTTATATGCCATCAGCTATTTCTCTAATTCAAAGTATTGTGCTGAAGGAACAGCTCATCAATGCAAATGCAACCATCGATATGGTTTATGAACTTGGCACTATCGTAGGTATGGGCTTAAGTGGATTTATACTATCCTATGCAGGAACAAAAGGAACTCTTCTAATAGGTGGTATATTCTTTATCATTGCTGGTTTATTTAATTTTGTAATGAAGGTACCTAAAAACCGAAGATCTAAAAAACAAAACCAGCAAAATTGGTGGGAAAATTATACAGCATCCCTTCATTATTTTAAACAGAATCCGGCTCTTTTTGTACCTTATATAAGCCAGATGATTATTATGACTCTTTTGATGACCATTCCTGTTATTCTCGTTCCTTATATACAAGAGGTTTTACATGCTGATAACAGGACCTTTGCAATATTTGAGGTGCTTTATTCTATGGGCGTATTGACAGGTGCGTTTTTTTCACCACTTCTTTGTAAAGTTTTATCGATAAGGAAAACATTAGCCATTTTATTAGCTTTTATGGCTATTGGCCTCGCTATTTTATCTGTTAATACACACAATTTTGTTGTTTTTCCTGTTTACTTTATGATTGGATTTGGACTTTCGAGTTGGGCTCTTTCGATTTCTTTATCACAACTCTCTTGTGATCCTGAATACCAAGGAAGATTGCAGGCAAGTTTTAATGGTATCTCTGGATGCTTGATCCTCGGATTCTATCTCATTATGGCAAGCGATAACAGTAGCATATCACCTCAATCGATATATTTTTTTCAAAGCATTGTTGCGTTTGTTGGAATTCTCATTGTACTGTTTTATAAACATGAAAAACAATAAATTGGCTTTAAGTGTGGTAAAATACGCTATTTTATAAA
>NZ_JBHIQG010000056.1:9637-11211 GCF_042196425.1 Bartonella sp. AD328YNZD
CGACGATGCAAGGTTTGCACAATCTCTTTTTTTAAAACAGCATCTGTTTCACTTAAACGGTGAATACTGAGTTCCAATTCAAGAGATAATGCTAAATCCACGCACAGTTTAAGCTCTTCTCCAATGTCGAAACCGCGTTGATAGTCGTCATAAAGACCAACCAGTGTATCAGATAATTCTTTATCGCATAAAGAGGTCATGCTTAATTCCTCAACGTTGCGGGTTTCCATGCAGCTTTTTTAAGTATCACTCCACTATCATCACTTAAAATTGCCATGTATACGAACCTCATGGTTTTGTCAATTTTCTGCAAAATACGCGCTTTTAAATCAAAGCCTATTAAAGATTTTATTACTCCAAGATTTTGAAGCGCCCAATTGTAAATATGGATGGCAATGTGTTTACTATAGAATTTATAGCATTTAAAATACATTGCCAAAAGGCTTTTAATATGCGTAGAGGAAGAGTATTCTGACGATAAACCAAAAAACCTGAAATCTCTATTGCCAGTTACAGCTAAATCAGTGCCATTAATATATAAAATAAGCAAACAGGGTTTGTAAACGTCTAACTTTTTAATAACGAGTGATAATCTCATTTTTTGTAGAATACCAATTATTTTGCCTATTTTATATTGATTTTTAGACATTGATAAACTTTTTACCTTATAAAACCTATGGGAAATGCATTAGCATATTTTTGTAATAAAATTTCAGTGGTATATTGCACAGCATGAAATGAAGAGAATCGTATTAGGCTTTTTGCTTTTGAAAGAATATGACTGCAACTTTTGAGAAAGCAGTTGGCAAGAATTGGCTTGGCATGCAAACTGATAGAGTTGGCATTGGCGCATTTAGTTTTTTCATTGGCCTGTGTCCAAATGTTTTTGACTCTGGAAAATAGCCTCTGATAGGCTTGAGTTTTTCCAAGGTTATATTACAGGGGCGCAGCTCAGAAAAATACCACGGCGATTGCATTTTTTGTAATTGTCATAATTTTCGCTCCTGCTTAAATGGATACTGTAACATCCGTTTTTGTGGGGTTATGTATGTGATAACTGCTCTTCTTAAGGGGCAGTAACGATAAATATAATTATTTAGTCAACAATTATATTGGTTTTGGAGTGTTTTTTTGGCTCGTCCGGAAGCAAAACCTAAAACTGAGTTGGCAAAACGTTTTCGTGAAGTGCGTCACGCTCTTGGTTTTACAGAGCGTAAGCAGTTTGCTGAACATCTTGGTATCACTGCTGGCTCTATAGGAACTTATGAAACTGGTATAAGTGAGCCTACAGCTTCTGCGCTCTCCAAATATCAAGAAATTTGTGGTGTTTCATTAGATTGGCTAGTAACAGGCAATGGTGATATGTTTTCAGATATGGCAAAGGCGAAAGCAGCTGGTTTTAAACCGCAGGCGATTCCTGCTGGGCTGATGAAAAAGCTTGGACATTTAGTTTATACGACCTATCATGATGCAAAAATAACACTTTCTCCTGAAGATGTTGCGGAATTAGCAGCAGAGCTTTATGGAAGATTGCAAGAGCTTATTCAAAACCTCAATGATATAGAAGAAATCGA
>NZ_JBHIQG010000057.1:0-11181 GCF_042196425.1 Bartonella sp. AD328YNZD
CAATAGCATCACGTTGGTGGGTGGGAATGACAGCGAACCTGTGTTGATAGACAATGTCGGGGATGGTAAGATTGAGATAGGTTCTAAGGAAGCTGTTAATGGTGGTCAGTTGCATGATTATACAGAAGAGCAGATGAAGATAGTTCTTGATGATGCGAAGAAATATACGGCTGATCAAGTTAGTGGTCTTATCAATAATGGTTTTAACGAGTCGAAATCTTATACAGATATGAAGTTTGAGGCGTTAAATTATGCCATTGAAGATGTTCGCAAGGAGGCAAGGCAAGCCGCTGCTGTTGGTTTGGCAGTAGCAGGTTTACGTTATAATGATACACCAGGGAAGTTGAGTGTTTCATTTGGTACGGGCGTATGGCGGAGTCAATCGGCATTTGCTATTGGTGCTGGTTATACATCTGAAGGTGGAAATATCCGCTCTAACCTATCTGTCACGAGCTCAGGAGGTCACTGGGGGGTAAGCGCTGGAATAAACTTAACGCTAAATTAATGATAAAAATAGGATATTTAACATCCCCCATTTGCCCTTGCTTTTATGAAGTAGGGGCAAATTTTTTTAAGCATATGAACGCAATTAAAATACGGGCTCTACACCGAGCAAATTTTTTAGCAACTGTTACCAAGAAACTACATTTTTACCTCTACAGTAAATTATTTTTTCTAAATACTTCAAAAGAATCTTTTTTTCTTGATATCTTGTAAATATCTTTTATAAGAAACAAAGCTTTTTATAAGTATACTCATTTTGATGGAAATAAACTTTCAAAGGGAGTAGTAATGTGTGAAGATAAAAAATACACAAAAAATGTATATACCACTGCATAATACTTGAAAAAAGAAAATATACCTAGGAAGCCAATTATTCGAAAAAATCCAAACTTTTTAAATATTACAATCTCTATTTTATTGTTATTTTTTCACTTTATTTCTATTGAGAAAACACTGCCTTCTAATAAAACTAAAATTTATAAATAGCAAAACACATTAAAACTCTTCGAGAAGCATTTCATAGTGGCCACTGCCAAGTAAAAAAGTAACATTAAATATGCAAAAAAACCTTTCAAAGTTAAGCAATAAAATAATACATCAACACCTATTACACTCTAAATGTATCACCTTTGTGTCCAAAAAACATAAATTAAAAAGTCAACATTCAGATATCAGTATAAAAAACATAAAACTCTTAAAACGCTCACATTCTAAGCAATTATATTCCATTTCAAATTCTAAAGAAACAACTAATGCTAAAATGTGTCTTTTTTATGTTTTGGAGGTGTTTTTAAATTTTTCATTGGAGAGTTTATTATGAAGAAATTATATAGAACACAGGAAACGAATGAATTAAAACTTTCTCGTTTTTCTTTTGTTAAAGTTCTTTCGTTGGCTGCAGCGGCTACATTTTTATCGAATATTACCCCTGTTTTTTCGGCAAATCCTGATTTTAGAAATACATTTCTTGAAGGTGTAAAAAGCGCTCTTGTGTCTTATCCACAAAGTATCATTTCTGTTAATAGTTTAAATGCTTCTGATGACTATGCAAATTTTTTAACAAAAATCCTTTCTAGTGCGAGTGATAATAATTCTATCATGAAAGACGGAAATAAGTTATCGAAAAATACGTTGAATATAGAGGGGCAATATAAAAAATCTCTCATTAGTTCACGATCGTTTGTGGTTGATAGCTTTGCAGACCAACAGCTTGCACAGAATGATGAGAATACAGAAATTATTAATGTATCTAGTTTTTCACAAAATAATCCTATCACGAAAATGACACGTAGTGCGAGTATGGAACGCGGTAATGCAGACGCAGGTAATGTTATTTTGGGTGACGGCGTTTCTACGAAAACCACGACCAGTGTTATTATTGGTTCTAAAGTGACGGCGCAGTTAGATGCTAATGATCCGGAGAAAACACCGCTGGCAGCATCTGTTGCTATTGGTGCTAATTCCCACATCCATAGGGGAGGGAGCGTTGCCATTGGTGCTGATACAGAGACACTAAGGAATGATGGAGTTGCTATTGGTCGTTTTGCGCGGGTAGAACAGGATGCTGGTACAGCTCTAGGATTTAGTACAAAAGCATTAAAAAATGGTTCTGTTGCGCTAGGTGCAAATTCTGTGGCCGATAGGGATGCTGGTGTTTTTGGGTATACTTCTTTGCTGCAGGGGCCGGCAAAAAACACTAAAGCGCACTGGAAGAGCACACGGGGTGCCGTTAGTGTTGGTGATCCTACTCAGGGCATAACGCGGCAGATTATAGGTGTAGCAGCTGGTAGTGATCCTACCGATGCAGTAAATGTTATACAGTTAAAAGACTTAGAAAGTCTCGTAAGAAGTGGTGGTTGGAAACTATCTGTTGATGGTAAAAATGCTGAAACAGTCATTATGGATAGCGGAGTAGATTTTTCCACTGGAAGTACAAATCTTACGATTACAAAAGGAGAGAAAGACAATAAGGTAAAATTTGATCTGGCTAAGGAAATTGCAGTCAATAAAGTAACAACAGGAAACAATATTTTAGATGCAACGGGTTTAGTAATTTCTGGAGGTCCGAAAATAACCACCGGTGGTATTGATGCTGGCAGTAAAAAGATAACAAATGTAGCAAAAGGTACAGAAAACACCGATGCGGTGAATTTTGCACAACTGAAAGAAATAAAAGAACAAGTAGCAGCCAGTAGTTTCATAAAACAGGATCTTACAACAGAACACATCAGCATTGGTAAAGACACAGGTGGTGATAAAATCGATATTGCCAACAACAAAGATGAAAAGCGTACTCTTACAGGTATAAAAGGTGGAGCGCTCTTAGAAGATTCAAATGAAGCGGTTACAGGTTCTCAGCTGTTTACTACAAATCAAAATGTTGCAACTGTAGCCACGAATATAGCCAAATCCTTTGGTGGTGGCGCTAGTTATAAGGATGGAGTATGGACCGCTCCTAGTTTTACGGTTAAGTCCATTAAGGGTGATGGCAACTCTGAAGATAAGGTTTATCCTGATGTAGCGAGTGCTTTGTCTGGAGTTGGTACTTCTATCACGAATGTTCAGAATAAATTGACTGAACAGGTTAATAATGTGGTTACCAAAGTGGAGAGCGAAAGCTTTGTTCAACAAGAACAAGAAACTAATCGTCTCACTATTGGTGCTAAAACAGAAGGCAGTGAAATCAATATCGCTAATAAAAATGGTGAGGCTCGAACTCTTTCTGGTGTTGGGGAAGCAAAGAACGATAATGACGCTGTTAACAAAAGGCAGCTTGATAGCAATATTGAGAATGTGAATAATAATCTCACGAATAAGTTTAATGAACTTACTCAAAACATCACGAATATTACTCAAGAAGTTCAAGGAGATGCCTTGTTATGGGACAAGACTAAAGGCGCTTTTGTAGCAACACATGGAGACAATAAAGAGAACAGCAAGCTTACATCTCTGAAGAATGGAGACATTACAGCTGCTTCAAGCGATGCAATAGCTGGTAATCAGCTCTATGCTCTAGGTGATAGTGTAGCGAAAACTTTAGGCGGTAATGCTAGCTATGAAAACGGCACATGGACAAGTCCTACATTCAAATTTAAGAGCGTTAGTGAGGATGGTACTAAAGTTGAAGATAAAGAATATAGTACTGTAGCGGCAGCATTTGCAGGTGTAGGGCTCTCTTTTGAGAATCTTCAAAAAGAGTTTACTCAAAGCAACACAGAGGTTACTGACAATATTAAGCAGAATGCATTGTTGTGGAGTGATGAAGATAGTGCGTATGTAGCGCTTCATGGGCAAGGTGGCAAGAGAAGCAAGAGCAAACTGAAGTTACTTTTAGATGGAGATATTTCTGAAGGGTCTAGTGAGGCGATTACGGGTAACCAGCTTTATTCTTTGAATAAGACACTAGCGATGTATTTAGGTGGAGGAGCGCGCTATGAAGGTGGCGCATGGCATGCTCCAGAGTTCAAGGTTGCGCGCTTTAATGCAGATGGTAGTTTATCGGATAAGAAGAACTATAATGATGTTGCAGGTGCCTTTGAAGGTGTTAGTGAGAGTATGACACTTATCAACGACCGAATTAAAGAGGTTTCTAGCAATATAGATACGAATAGTTTGCATTGGAATGAAGACGCTGGATCGTATGATGCGCGTTATAAGGGGGTTTCGAGTAAGATTACGAATGTTTTGGGTGGCAAGGTTGAAAAAGGTTCGCAAGAAGTAGTGAATGGAGGTCAGCTATGGGAGACGAATGAGAAGGTCAACGAGGTTGATCATAAGGTAGATAAGCTAGACCAACATGTTAAAGATATTGAAACTGCGGTTATAGATGGAGCTGTTAACTATGACAAAGATGCGGAGGGAAAGAAGACCAATAGCATCACATTGGTGGGTGGGAATGACAGCGAACCTGTGTTGATAGACAATGTCGGGGACGGTAAGATTGAGACAGGTTCTAAGGAAGCTGTTAATGGTGGTCAGTTGCATGATTATACAGAAGAGCAGATGAAGATAGTTCTTGACGATGCGAAGAAATATACGGCTGATCAAGTTAGTGGTCTTATCAATGATGGTTTTAACGAGTCGAAATCTTATACAGATATGAAATTTGAGGCGTTGAATTATGCCATTGAAGATGTCCGCAAGGAGGCAAGGCAAGCAGCTGCTGTTGGTTTGGCTGTGTCTAATTTAAGTTATGATGACACCCCTGGAAAGTTAAGCTTTTCATTTGGTAGTGGTTTGTGGCGGAGTCAATCGGCATTTGCTATTGGTGCTGGTTATATGTCTGAAAGTGGCAAAATTCGTTCTAACTTATCTGTCACGAGCTCAGGAGGTCAATGGGGGGTAGGCGCTGGATTTAGAGTAACGCTAAATTAGTGATAAAAATAAGATATTTAACACTCCCCCATTTGCCCTTGCTTTTATGAAGTAGGGGCAAAATTTTTTAAGCATATGAACGCAATTAAAATATGGGTTCTACCCCCAGCAAATCTTTTAGCAACTGTTACCAAGAAACTACATTTTTACCTCTACAGTAAATTATTTTCTCTAAATACTTCAAAAGAATCTTTTTTCTTGATATCTTTAGGATATGGTTTATAAATAGTAAAAATTTTAGTGAGTAAGACTTATTTTGCTAAGTAAATTTTCAAAGCGGGGCAAGTAATGCGTGAAGACAGAAAAGAAATCACAAAGGCATACATGTATCCTTGCATAATACATGAAAAAAGAAAAATCACCAAAAAACCAGTTATTCAGGATAATCTAAACCTCTTAAATATTACAATATCTTTTACTTTAATTTGTTGTTAATAAAGCCACATTTTCTAATAAAGTGAAATTTTATAATAGCTAAATATAATAAACCTCTGTGAAGTATTTTTAGTATTATCAAGTAAAAAAGTAATATTAGTACACAAAATTCCTTTATTGTTAGGCAGTAGAATAACATATCAGAACCTCAAATCCTCTATGTATATTTTGCGCCTAAAAGGTCTAATATCCAGATCTCATTACATAAAACAAATACAACAATATAAATATTCAAAATGCTAACACTAACAAAACGCCCAAAACCTAATTTACAATAACTCTATATCGTTAAAATGTGTCATTTTTGTGTTGTTCAGTGTGTTTCTAAAGTTTTTTTCTTGGAGAGTTCATTATGAAAAAAATCTATGCCATACAAACAGAAATGAGTAATTTAAAAAATTTTCGTTCTCCTCATTCATTTTCTTTGGTTAAGAGTGTTTCGTTTGCTGCAATGGTTGCATTTTTATCAAATGTTTCTCCTGTTGTTTCAGCAAATCCTGATTTTAGAAATACATTTGTTGAAGGTTTAAAAAGTGCTGATGTGTCTTATCTAAAAAGTATCATCTCTGTTGCTGGTTTGAATACTTCTGATGACTACGCAAATTTTTTAACCAAAACCCTTTCCGATAAGAGTGACAAGAGTTCTGTCGTGAATGTTTTAACAGAAAACGGCGGTTTTGCACGAGTTGGAAATGTTGGTCATAAAAAAGCGCCACAGCTTACAAGAATAGCGGTTAACGATATAAGTACGAAAAGAACGTTGTTGCCTGTTGATGATGATTATAATGGTGATGTTGGATCGTCTAGTGTTCGGGATACAACAAAGAATAACACAATGTTGAATACGCGGGCAATGCCCATAGCTGAAAGAATTGGTGTGCTTCCAAGAAATAATGAGAATATATTGATAGGTAAGAGTCCAGACGTGAAGGGCAGTAATATCATTGCTATTGGTAATGGTATGCAGACACATTCAAAAAATAGCCTCTATGAATCGGCCATTGGTATCGGTAATTATGTGCATTTTTACGCTCCTGCGACTACTGTTATTGGTGATAGAGCACAGGTAAAGGAATATGGGAGCGTTGCTTTAGGTAGTGGTTCTGTGGCAGATGTTGCTAAAGATGTTGCTGGTTTTAATCCTTTACTTAAAAAAGTTGCAACTGATACGGATTTCACATGGAGGAGTACGCTGGGTGCAGTCAGTGTTGGTGATGCTGGTAATAAAAAAACACGGCAAATTACAGGAGTAGCAGCAGGCACGAACGGAACTGATGTTGTTAATGTTGCGCAGCTTCAATCCTTACAAAGTTACGTAGATCAAGGTTGGAACCTGTCTGTTGGGGGTGCAAATGCTACAACTGTTGGCATAAAGAGCAAAGTCGATTTATCAGCAGCAAGTACAAATCTTACGATTACAAAAGGTGATAAAGATAATAATATAAAATTTGATCTGGCTAAGGAAATTGCAGTCAATAAAGTAACTGCAGGAAGCAGTACCCTAGACGCAACAGGTTTAGTAATTTCTGGAGGTCCTAAAATAGTCACCGGTGGTATTGATGCTGGTAGTAAAAAGATAACAGGAGTGGAAACGGGTACTGAAAGCACCGATGCGGTGAATTTTGGACAACTGAAGGAAATAAAAGAACAAGTAGCAACCAGTAGTAACTTTGTGAAGCAAGATTCTGCAACGAAACACATCACCATTGGTAAGGATACAGATGGTGATAAAATCGATATTTCCAACAATAAAAATGAAAAGCGTACTCTTACTGGTATAAACGATGGAGCGCTCTCAACAGATTCAAATGAAGCGGTTACAGGTTCTCAGCTGTTTACTACAAATCAAAAGGTTACCACTGTAGCCACGAATATAGCCAAGTCTTTTGGGGGTGACGCTAAATATGAAGATGGCACGTGGACAAATCCAACTTTTAAAATAAAGTCGGTTAACTCTGATGGTAAGGAAAAAGATGAGACTTATCACAATGTAGCAGATGCACTTGCAGGTGTTGGTAGTTCTATCACGAATGTTCAGAATAAATTAACTGAACAGGTTACAAATGTGATTACTAAAGTTGAAAGCGAGAGCTTTGTTCAACAAGAAGAGATGCACCGTCTCACTATTGGTGCAAAAACAGAAGGCAGTGAAATCAATATCGCCAATAAAAGTGGTGAGGCTCGAACTCTTTCTGGTGTTGGAGAAGCAAAGAATAACAATGATGCCGTTAACAAAGGGCAGTTAGATACCAATATTGAGACTATCAATAATAATATAACAAATAAGTTTGACACACTTACTCAAAACATAACGAATATTACGCAACAAGTTAAAGGTGATTCTTTACTATGGAGCGAGACTGATACAGCTTTTGTAGCAACACATGGAGAGAAAAAAGAAAACAGCAAGATTACGTCTCTTCAGAATGGAGATATAACTAAAGACTCAACAGATGCCGTAAATGGTTCCCAGCTTTATACACTAGGTAGCAGTGTTGCAAAGTCTTTAGGTGGTGAAGCTGAGTATGAAAATGGCAAATGGACAGCACCTACATTTACGGTTAAGACAGTTAAGGATGATGGCAACTCTGAAGAGACGAAATATAAAACTGTAGCGGAGGCTTTGACTGGAGTTGGTAGTTCTATCACGAATGTTAAAAATGAGGTTACTAAAGAGATTACCAGTGCGATTACTAATGTGAAAGGTGATAGCCTTGTTAAGCAAGAGGCAGATACAAATCGGATCACTATTGGTAAAGAAGTAGAAGGCACTAAAATCGATATTACAAATAAGGATGGTAATAATCGGACTCTTTCTGGAGTTGCCGCAGGTACTGCAGATACTGACGCTGTGAATTTTTTGCAACTGCAAAAAGTTGAAAAGGATGTTAAAGAACAAGTAGCAGCCAGTAGTTTCGTAAAACAGGATCTTACAACAGAACACATCAGCATTGGTAAAGATACAGGTGGTGATAAAATCGATATTGCCAATAACAAAGATGAAAAGCGTACTCTTACAGGTATAAAAGGTGGAGCGCTCTTAGAAGATTCAAATGAAGCGGTCATTGGTTCTCAGTTGTTTACTACAAATCAAAATGTTACCACTGTAGCCACGAATATAGCCAAGTCCTTTGGTGGTGGTGCTAAGTATGAAAAAGGAGAATGGGTTGCTCCTACCTTCAAGCTTAAAACTGTCAATTCTGATGGTAGTGTTGGTGAGGAAAAGATTTTCAATAGTGTAGCGGATGCATTTGCTGGTATTGCGAGTTCCATTACAAATGTTCATAATGATGTGACCAATGTTGTCAGTGATAATCTTGTCAAGCAGGATGAAGATACGAAGGTTATCAAGATTGGTGCTGAAAAAGAAGGTGCAGAAATCAGTTTTACCAACAGCAAAAATGAGTTGCGTACCCTTTCTGGTGTGGCAGCAGCAACAAAGAATAATGAAGCGGTTAACAAAGGCCAGCTTGATGAAAGTTTAGAGAAGCTTTCTAATAGTTTTCAATCTGATGACTCAGCTGTTGTTCATTACGATAAAGAAGAGGGTGATAATAGCGCCATTAATTACACGAGTGTAACTTTGGGTGGTAAAGATAAAAAACCAGTTGGTTTGCATAATATTGCCGATGGTGTGATTTCTGAGAGTTCACATGATGCGGTTAATGGTGGTCAGATCAATACAATTTCTAAAAATGTTACTAAATTCCTTGGTGGTAATGCAACTTTTAATAATGGTGTGTTTACAAATCCAACCTATAGTTTATCGGAGATTGATAAAGATGGCAAGATAACAGATAAACCTTTTACTGATGTCGGTTCAGCTTTTGAAGGACTTGATACAAATATCAAGAATGTTAATACACGGATTAAGGAAGTTTCTGAAGGTGTGGCGCAGGATTCTTTGTTATGGAACAAGGAAGCAAATGCGTTTGTGGCGCGCCATGAAAAGCGCAAAGAAGAAAAAGATGGAGCTGTAGCAACCCCAGAAAACAGTAAAATTACATTTCTTGCAAATGGTGACATTACAGCTACTTCAAGTGATGCAATAGCTGGTAATCAGCTTCATAGTTTTGGTAGCAGTGTTGCTTCGTATTTCGGTGGTAACGCTAGCTATACAGAAGGAAAATGGACCGCTCCAAGTTTTACGATTAAAAAGTTTGATACAGAAGGTACAGAGACTGAAGAGAAGTATGATAATGTAGCTGCAGCTTTTACAGGTGTTAATAATTCTATCACGAATATTCATAATGAAATTAATAAGGAGATTGGCAAAGTCGTCAGTGATAGCCTTGTTAAACAAGATAAAGAGGGCGATCCTATTACCATTGGTAAGGAAACAGGTGGTACTATAATTAATCTTCAAAACAAGAATAATGAGAACCGAACCATTTCCGGTGTAATAGGTGGAACAATCTCTAAAGATTCAATTGAGGCAATAAATGGTTCTCAGCTTTTTGAGACAAATGAGAAGGTTGCTTCGTATTTCGGCGGTGGCGCTAAATATGAAGAAGGCCAATGGACCGCTCCTACGTTCACGGTTAAGACAGTTAAGGATGGTGGCAGTGATGTTGAAGATAAGGAATATAAAACTGTAGCGGAGGCCTTGGCTGGAGTTGGTGCTTCCATCACGAATGTTCGCAAAGAGATTAACAATGAAATTACGAATGTTGTCAGTGATAGCCTTGTTAAGTGGGATGAAGATAAGCAGCTAATCAAGATTGGCGCAGAAAAGTACGGTAATAAAATCACTATTTCCGATAATGATGGTAAGAATCGAACTCTTTCTGGTGTGAAAGATGCAGAACAAGACAATGATGCCGTTAACAAGGGTCAGCTTGATGCAAGTCTGAAGGAGCTTTCTACCAGCCTTCAGTCAGAAGATTCCGCTGTTGTGCATTACGATAAAAAGGAAGAGGGTGAAACTGATTATACAAATATAACTTTAGGAAAAGGTAAGGGTTCTACCTCTGTTGGTCTTCACAATGTTGCTGATGGTAAGATTATCAAGGATTCACATGATGTAATTACGGGTGGTCAGATCAATAAAATTGGTGAGGATATTGCTAAATTCTTAGGTGGAGCATCTTCCTTTAAAGATGGTGCTTTAACTGTTCCAACTTATGAGATCTCTAATATTTCTGACAAAGGTGAGGTAGCAAGGAGTTCTTATAACGATGTTGGAAGTGCATTTGCAGGTCTTGATAGCAATATTGAGAATGTGAATAATAATCTCACGAATAAGTTTAATGAATTTACTCAAAACATCACGAATATTACTCAAGAAGTTCAAGGAGATGCCTTGTTATGGGACAAGACTAAAGGCGCTTTTGTATCAACACATGGAGACAATAAAGAGAACAACAAGCTTACATCTCTGAAGAATGGAGACATTACAGCTGCTTCAAGCGATGCTATAGCTGGTAATCAGCTCTATTCTCTAGGTTATAGTGTTGCGAAAACTTTAGGCGGTAATGCTAGCTATGAAAACGGCACATGGATAAGTCCTACATTCAAATTTAAGAGCGTTAGTGAGGATGGTACTAAAGTTGAAGATAAAGATTATAGTACTATAGCGGAAGCATTTGCAGGTGTAGGGCTCTCTTTTGAGAATCTTCAAAAAGAGTTTACTCAAAGCAACACAGAGGTTACTGACAATATTAAGCAGAATGCATTGTTGTGGAGTGATGAAGATAGTGCGTATGTAGCGCTTCATGGGCAAGGTGGCAAGAGAAGCAAGAGCAAACTGAAGTTACTTTTAGATGGAGATATTTCTGAAGGGTCTAGTGATGCGATTACGGGTAACCAGCTTTATTCTTTGAATAAGACACTAGCGATGTATTTAGGTGGAGGAGCGCGCTATGAAGG